>DATMWO010000214.1:0-8216 GCA_035562475.1 Methanoregula sp. | reverse complement strand
ACTTGCATTGAGCTCAATAACATCCCATCCCATATCGCTGGCAAGCGCGTACGCACTGGAGGAAAGCCGGTATTGGCAAGACCTCCAGTGCGTACGCGCTTGCCAGCGATATGGGATGGGATGTTATTGAGCTCAATGCAAGTGACCAGCGGACTGCTGCCGTCATTGAGCATATTGCAGGAGTCGGGAGCGTCACTGCAAGTCTCACCGGGTCGGTAAGGAAACTGATTGTGCTCGATGAAGCGGATAATCTTCAGGGTACTGCGGACCGGGGAGGAGCAAAGGCCATTATTGAATGTATCCGGAAAGCACAGCAACCGATGATCCTGATCGCCAATGATCTCTATGGTCTCTCACCCGAACTACGGTTCCGCTGCGAACCCGTCCAGTTCAAGGCAATTCCGTCCCGTTCTATCGGACCGCGCCTTAAATATCTCTGCGCTTCAGAGAAGATTACCTGCAGCGATGCTGCTATCCGTTCAATTGCGGAGAGTGCCGAAGGGGATATCCGGTCTGCGGTCAACATGCTCTATGCCTCGGCCATTGGCAGGGATCGGCTTGAAGATGTTCAGGTTCATACCTCCCAGAAAGATGAGCGGGTATCAATCTTCTCGCTGATCACCGCTATTTTCCATACCACGCCGGATGACGAGCTGATGCGTCTCTCGTATGATGTTGATGATACTCCGGAAACAATTGAGCAGTGGGTTGAAGGAAATGTCCACCTGCTGCCCACACCCTCAGCCGTTGCAGAGGGGTACCGCCACCTCGCAAGGGCAGATGAATATCTCGGGTATACCTACCGGAGGCAATATTATACGCTCTGGCGGTACGCGACAGCGGTTATGCTGCTGGGTGTTGCTGATGCAGCTGGGGGAAAAGGGATTCATACGCGGATTATGCCCCCTGAACGATGGCAGAAAATGTCAACGGCAAAAAAGCAGAAAGCTATCCGAATCATTACCCTCAACAAGATTGCCGGAACCATGCATATCCCACAGAATACGCTGCGCGAGAACTACCTGGACATAATTTCCCTGTTAGTCGAGCATGATCCGGCCACCTGGGTGCGTGAACTGATGTTCGATGCCGATCAGCTCAATTTCTTCCTGCATGACAAAGCGCGCTCTCAGGAGATCATAAAATCCCTGCTTTCAGATGAAAAGGCGGGAAAAGAGCAGGAGAAAAAATCCAAAAA
This sequence comes from Methanoregula sp., assembly GCA_035562475.1. Classification (GTDB taxonomy): domain Archaea; phylum Halobacteriota; class Methanomicrobia; order Methanomicrobiales; family Methanospirillaceae; genus Methanoregula. The sequence continues at coordinate 7,018 of DATMWO010000214.1, read as the reverse complement.
GGAAAAAGTCCAGAAACCGGCCCAGCAGGAGCTGGAGGAACCATGCACCTCTCCGGAACCAGAGGAGAAAAAACTTCCACCCCGGTCTCAGTCAACGCTGTTTGACGGGTTCTGAGGCTTTGAAATAGCGGTGGAGCAGAACACCGCAGTCAATTTTCTCGCCACCATTCCCATAGCACTCAAAACCCAGGTGATAGACGATAAGATCACAGTTTATTGTCCGGGCCAGCTCGAGCAGCGGGGGGATCATCTCAATAGCAGGGCGGATGGCGTAGATGACATCTGCGCCTTTATACAGGCTGATATCCGGTGAAAATACATCATCTGTTGTGAAACAAAGCCATTCGGGGACTTCACGGTCTTTGACATCAGTACAGCGTACACGGGTCCCCGCATTGAGGAGGATGCGTGCTGCCTCCGTGTTTTTCCCGATTCCGACCTCAATGGCGTCGGTATAATGTTTCGCAATATATTCCCCGATGCACGTCTCAATATGTTTATAGGAGCCCATTTAAACAGAATATAGCGATGCATATCCATATTTTTTGGGATTCCCAGTCCCCCCCGGGTCTCCAGGTACCGGTCACCCGCATGATCTCCTCGATTCTCAGAATGCCGGCAACGGTTTCGGAGAACCATGTACGCATGATGGGGTATGTTGACGAGCGCAAACAGATCGATGCGCCAGTGCTGTTAGACAGCATCCAGGCGTACAAACACCGCCATGTCATAAAGGATCCCCTCCTTCTGGTTGTTCACCAGGACCTTTTTAAAAATGGCAATAGTTTTGTATTCGGACTTGCCCGCGAGTCTGTCGGTGCAGCGGTTGTCTCAACTGCCCGGCTCAGCAATGAATATTACGGGAGAGGCGGGAACGATGACGACCTTATGGACCGGATAACAAAAGAAGGAGCACACGAAGTCGGCCACCTGCTTGGCCTTGATCATTGCCACGACCGGGAATGTATCATGTTTAAACCAGATACCCTCGATGAACTGGATCGGAAGAAAAAGGTGCTCTGTAAAATATGCAGTGAACGGCTGGAAGGGTATCTCTCTTCAGACTGAAGGGACCTCCAATGGGCTGATCCGGAACAATGGATACTCAGAGGGGAAAGTGTCAAGGTGCTGTTCGTTATGAGTCATTTTTCCCGGCTATTTTCCCTGCCGTTTGTCTTAAAAAAGCAGGTGTTCCCTCTGAAGAAATCTCATTTACCGGTTAAACGCTCTTGGGGATTTCACCCTCGCCGAGGTGGCCCCCCATGCGAAAGACCGGACAGGTACTACGTCATCATTGTCAAGCTCAGGGCAGTATGGTGGGACTGGCACTGGTCCTCCTTCATTATACCCATGCGTCGTATTTCATATCCTGCTAAAAATATTCTCCAGAGCCCGAATGTTATGGCTAACAATCCTGTCACGAGAGACTTTACAGATCCGGCATCTTCCGGGCGATATACCATGCATGGAATGCGAGGACAAGATACACCGGAAACAGCATGCCATAGGAACTTACCTCGCCCTGATATTTGAACAGCCATAGTGTTAAGGTGATATCAATCTGGAATATCATTACTCCCCACCATTTGCCCAGGTACCCGTATCCAAGACCTGGCAGCATGAAATTCAAAAATCCTGCGATCAGGGGATTTTTTTTCAGCCGTGGCCTCCGGCTCAGACCACGGGGAATATGCAACACGGATATCCCGCATTTCGGTGACGCAAGAACGGCTTTCCACCGGACATCAGCATTCTCATCACGGAGTGACTGCATGAGTGCCGGGATCGCTTTTTTATCTCCAATCAAACCGAGGATCTCAATAGCCTGTATCCTGACGCTGCTGTCCTGGTCCTGCAGGACAAGCGACAATGCGCTGATTGCTGCCGGACCACAATCCTTTACCACCTCCCATTCCTGCATTCCCACAGAATAAAATGCCTTTTCCTCATCGGTTACCGGGTTCCAGCCAATCTTTGCCAGTGCAGATGCTGCACCGTACCGCACATACTTGTCAGGATCCCTAAGGGCATTTTTGAGGGGCGACGTTACCTCAGGGCCGCCTATCTCTCCCAGAGCGATCGCCGTCTCCCACCTCACCTCACTGCTTGTATCGTTGAGCAGCTCAATAAGCGGTGGTACAGCCCGCTGATCCCTGATCACTGACAAGGCCTCAATAATACCTAACCTGACATCCCGATCTTTGTCTTTTAACGCGAAAATCAGCTCGTTTATCCCTTCAGTGCCCAATGCACCGAGTGCCTGAGCTGCGCTGGTCTGCACCTCAAAATCGTTGTAGCGCAAAGCCTGGATAAGGGCCGGTATATCTTTTCTGTGCCTGAGTGTCCCGACATCCGGCTTTTTTTGAAAAGGCAATGAAACCATCGTCAAGCGTACCTCACATATACTCCTTTCTTTTTGCCAAAAAGAACGTCTGGACTGCGAATAGTGCCGTTACCGGGTAGACGATCAGGTAGGGAATGAATGGTCCCATCGCCATCTGGGAGAGTACAAGAATACTCATGTAACTCATAAAGACCAGAAATCCCCACCAGTACCCAAGATAGTTATACCCCAGACCGAGAAAAAGAAAATTTAATATCGCTGCTGCCCAGGGATTCTGCCCGGAACGGGGGCGTTTTGATAATCCTCTTGGAAGGTGGGTAACCGGCACACCACATTTCTTTGCTGCAAGGATTGCTTTCCAGCGGACGGTGCTGCTGGGATCTTTAAGAACCAGTTCGCACGCCCGCTGTGAGGGGGTATCCCCGATCTCTCCCAGAACTTCCACGACCTCTGCCCGTGTTGTGACATTCTGATCCTGGAGAGTTTCAATCAAGGGTCCTGTTGCCCCGGCACCGATCTGGGCTACGTCTTTCCAGTCCTGGAAAGCAATGGAATAGTACGCCCGTTCAGTATCGGTTTGGGGAACCCAGGTCAACGACTGGAGTGCCTGGGCTGCTCCATATCTTACGTACCGATCCGGGTCCTTTAACGCTCTGACAAGTGGGTTGATGGCTTCAGGACTTCCAAGGTTGCCAAGTGCCAGGGCGGCAACCCAGCGCACTTCAGCATTCTCATCCTGTTCGAGCAGGTAGATCAGAGGTATACCTGATCGCTGGTCACGGATAGTCCCGAGCGCTTCGATTGCACCTAGCCGCACGGCTGTTTTCCTGTGGTTGAGCGCGGCAATAAGGGGCAGAGTGGCGATGGTCCCCAGAGATCCCAGTGCATCAGCGCTCTGCCACTGGATATCAACATTATGGTGATCAAGTAGTCTGATCAGCTCTTTGATATCCTGTTCAGCTTTCAGTGCTTCAACGTTTGGCAACCGTGAGCTGAAGAAACCCAGAAATGCCATAATTCGTTAAAATTATCCGGTTCTTTAGTATAATTCCAAACCATATATGAACATTATGAAGAATATGCACTCTTCCTGAATACCCTGGCCAGGAAGAAAGGAGTACCGTGATTTTAAGCACAAGACGGATATTCTCGTACCAAAGATAGTTCACTATCGAACCAAACTAGCTAAGGGAATGATCTGGTATGGGACACTGTTGTGCAATCATTGATCCAATCAGTGCTGATCATGATAATCCATCCCACCCTGAGTGCCATGCCCGTCTTGTAAATGCATGTTCAGGAATCCCCCGGGACATATCGCTGCTTGCGCCGGAACCTGCATTACGCAAAGATGTTGAGCGTGTTCATGACCCCGGTTATCTCTTGTGGCTTGAGCAGCGGTGTGCCGCAACCAGGAAGCTTGACTGGCTGGATTCTGATACCTATATCACCAGCCGTTCTTTTACCGTTGCCCTTCACGCTGCCGGTGCAGCTATTGCTGCTGTGGAGCGATCCATTGATGGTGAGCATTGTTTTGCCTTTGTGCGCCCTCCGGGCCACCACGCTGAGTTTGATCGTGCAATGGGATTTTGCCTGATCAACAATGTGGCGGTTGCCGCAAAAAAAGCCCTGGAACTCGTTGATACCATTGCGATCATAGACTGGGATGCTCATCACGGGAACGGGACGCAGAATAGTTTTTATGGTACTGACCGGGTGCTCTACTGTTCAGTACACCAGGAGCATTTTTTCCCGTATTCCGGCACTGTGGGTGAAGTTGGTAGTGGAGACGGAAAAGGATATACGATAAATGCACCGTTGCAGGCTGGATCGACCATTGCCGATTACCAGTGTGTTTTTTCTGAGATCGTTGTCCCTGCAATCGAACGTTTTTCACCTGATGTCATGATCGTCTCTGCTGGCCAGGATATACTCTTTGATGATCCAATCGGCAGGATGTGTATCCTGCCGCAGGATTTTGAGCTGCTGACACGGATGCTTGTCCATGGGGCAGGTGTTCCTCTTGCGCTGGTGCTGGAGGGAGGATATAGTCCATCGCATGGTGCGGCGATTCATCACATATTCGCAGGGCTTTCGGCCGAGGGTAATGAGAATGCATCCGGAATACCCTCAGAACGAACGCGAAAGATTGTTTCAATGCTGAAATCAGTACACCGTCTTCCCTGAGATCTCAAGGTGAGGAAAGGACCTCGATATCCATGGTGCTGATCTTCTCGTAGGTTTTTTTCAGCTGGATGAGAGGCCAGAGCTCATAGAGGAGCACGGTTATTGGCTCCCACATGGCAACCCAGCCGATGATAAGGAGAGCATCAGCAAAAATCTGTGCAAGTAAATGATTGTTCAGGGATGAGACAAGCTGCCGGGCTATCAGGGCTATCGTAAGGAAGGTAAGCCCGATGAGGAAAGTACTCCTGCCATACCTGAAGTGGGAACGAAATTTTCGTTCTGCGACCAGCATTTTGTACTGGAAATGATTATGAATCGCCGGGGGGATCTTCATCGCGCGTTCGGTGGTGGCTATTTCCGGAGGAAGGTAAATGTTCATCTTGAAGGGGGTCTTTGGCGGGAAGTCCTTGACCATATCAACAATGTAATGTTCCGCAGCGGAGTCGAGTTCTTTTTCATGGAATGGTGCGGGATCGAACGAATTGAAGAGCTGTGCGACTGAAGATAGTTTGATCTCGATCAGGATCCTGCCGTTTTCTTTTTTATACAGTGATTCGATATCTCCCATGCCGGTATTTCCTGAATTGCTATATAATAACGGCAAAGTCGATAAACCTGTCTTTGGCCCCGTTTGATCCTGCGCCAGATTGTTGAGGTGTCCTGTGAGGGGTTCACTGGCTGAATGGTGGCTACCAAATCATTGGGGTATTATTTCTGGTCCATCCGGAGATTGATCTCTTCAACAGCTTCAGTAATTATCTCACGAACGCCTTCATTTTCCATGCGGTACAGGCGTCGGAGGGGGGGAATCGCCCGAATGTCCCCTATCTGGCCGAGAGCCCATGCAGCTTTCAGTCTCACCCGGTAATCGTCATCCCAGAGGGTATCGATGAGAGGTTCAACTGCAGCAGGATCCCTCATCCTTCCCAGCGACTCTGCGGCCTTCCAGCGACTGGTCTCGTCATCATCGGAAAGAAGCCGGATGAAATGTGCCAGCCGCTCCTCCCTTGTGATCCCGGATTCCCCGTAGTCCTGCACGGGATCAGTTACGCCGTTTTCTCTTTCCTCTTTTTGTATTCCCGTATCTCTCACCCCCCATATCAGATTCATCGAGCCGGGACCGCCATAGTACCTGATAACCGTTATTCAACGATGACAAGTGAGGATCTTCCGCCACCTATCTGCGGATCCCCATATTCATACCTGCCTTTCTCTAAAAACCTGTGGCTGAAGCTCTGCCCGGAAGAGAGTGGTCCGGAATGGAAGAGTTCTGGTTCAGTGACTTTCGGAAGATGCACAACACGGTGCATCATTGAATCTTCGTTTATCCACGTAACGGTGGTACCCTCTTTGATGCTGATTGTAGAAGGATCAAAAGCCCTTGCTTTAATAATCACCGTAACCGTCCCGGTGTCTGGGACCCCCGTTGTGATCCGGGTGACCATTGACGTCTCTTTAGAACTGGATGTGACGGAAGTACACCCGCAGATCAATGCTCCGGAGATTAATACGATCAGCAGAATTGCAGAGTTCTTCATGAAAGAGAGAATGGATGTAAACCTGATTATTCTTTTTCCCTGACGTACAGAATACCCTGTGGTTCCCGGTAATCAGATTTTATCACAATAGTATTTGATATCCGGTTGAACACCCGCAATTTTGTGCCCGGCATGGCAAGCCACCCGATCAGGCAGTCCAGCGGGAGAAGAAATGCTTTTCCCAGGCTCTCGAGGGCAGCGGTTGGGTAGGTGATCTTCGTCGCATCCCGGTTCACCACTTTTAAGTTCATAACCATCTTCCCGATTGACTGGCCCCGGAAGCCATCCATGACGGTCCAGTAGGCAAAGAAAAATATGGATTCAAAGCCGAGAGCAAATACTTCCCAGTGCTGGTAATCCCAGAGAAGAGGCAATTTCCAGAACGGGTCGAAAATACCCCGGATAATATTTAAAAAAAGGATAATGAGGATGATATCAATGAGCCATGCCCAGAACCGTGCACTCCACTTGGCAAGATAGATCGTCTTTTCAGGAACCGGTTTTATGAGAGGCAGTTCATCATTTAGAGTTTCTTCAGACATTGCAAAAAAGATATTGGCATCCTTCAGGAATGAAGTTTGCTCCTTTCCAAGTCAGGAGAGCAGCTCCAGCCTTTTTGGAATATGTTCTGGTCTTTTGAGAACCGGACATGAAAAAAGATAGATCCGTGAAGGGATCAGTCACACCGCAGTTTTCCCGCTTTGCCGATATCTTCCAGCTCGTGCTCTTCAATAAGGATCGTCACAAGTTCCGGTGTGATCCCTGTGGTGCTGACCAGCGTCTCGGTAAATTCGCGCACAATTGTTCGTTTCTGCTCTCTGGAAAGACCTTTTCGTGTTTTCAGGATTACGACGGGCATAGTAATGTTCTCTGTAGTTCCAAAAGTATTTGTGAAATAAGTATATAAGCACACATCTATCCTGGGTGCCTTTCAAGGCAGATCTCCCCC
>DATMWO010000213.1:0-3034 GCA_035562475.1 Methanoregula sp. | reverse complement strand
GCAAAATAATTGCCGACTTTGACGGTCCATCCTGCTTTCTGTGAACCAAGACATGAGATTGAAGGAAAATCCGTCATAACTTCTATAAACGGCATCGGGAATTCCCTGATGTGTCCCATCCGGAAGTTGACCTCTCCCAATCCACCCATACAAATCTCGGTGAATGCGCGACCAGCTGCATAACCCCCCGGGGTACTTACACCGCAATCTACAATGCGTGCCCCATTATCCAGTTCATGGTAGGAACAATTGAATTCCTCTGGTATTTCGGCCAAATTCTCAAATATTTCCAGTGCCAGTTCATTAACACTCAACATTTACAAAAACCCCTGCATCATAAGAGAGGGTCTGGGAACAGATAATATTTTTCAAACTGATCCGGCGTCACGCGAGATATTCGAGGACCTTTGCCGGGTCGTATCGCAGGGTTATGATCCGGGTTCTGCCTTTTCCGTCACGGTACTGCAGGTTTATTAACCGCATCGCATCCATTTTTTTTATGATTTCATAGAACCGGGTGTAGCCGATTGATAAGGATTCCCTGATGGATTTGTACACCTCACCGGCATTCATCTCATGTTCTTTTGCGCTTCTTTCTGCAAAGGATTTGAGAATCAGCCGCTCTTCATCCTTGAGGGTTTTTACGGTATAGGAAAGATGAAGGTACTTTGAGACCTCATACGCACCGCAGATGTCCTCCCGCCCGATCGAGCGCCGGGCTGCACGTTCTGCACTGAGCGTAGCCCGTTTTAAAAGATCAATTCCCACCCGCAGATCCCCACTTTTAAGGGTCTGTTCAACAACGAGGTTCAGCAGTTCTTCGCTCAGAACACCCTGGAAAAGACCCTGCATGACCCTCGCTTTCATTATTTCCTGGATTTCTGTATTATCATAGGGAGGAAAATAGATCTCGGCAGGACGAAATACCGATGCGACCCGGGCATCGACTGCGCGGGTGAGGTCCACGTCAAGATCGCTGACTATCACGATCACACCTATCCGCGTTCCCTCGTAGGTCTCGTGGGACCTGAGAAGGGTGTAGAGCACCTTGTTTATCTCGTTTTCATAAAGGAGATAATTTGCATCATCGAGGGCGACAAGCAGTACAATTTCCTCTTTGATCAGGATGCGGGCAACGGCATCAAATACCTGCTTGAAGGAGGTACCTGATGAAGGGGGGAGATGACCGGCAAGCTTTTTGTAAATCTGTGATATGATGGCAAATTTGGTGTTATCGATCTGGCAGTTTATGTACACCGGCACAAGCTTTTTTGTCGTATCCTCGATCTCTGCAAACAGTTTCCGGATACTTGTGGTCTTTCCTGTCCCGGGCAGCCCCTTGCAGACAGTATTCAGTGGCCTTCCCCCGCGAAGGCCGGGCCGGATCTGGAAAGCCAGTTCGCGCATCTGGGTGTCCCGGAATTCGAACTGCTCGGGAACGTAATCAATCTCCAGTACCTCGGGGTCGCGGAAGAGTGTTTCATCCCACATCAGCAGGTTCTTTTTCATCTCACTAACCTCTACGCCATCGGTATTAACTGCATTGGATTATTTCCGGATTAAAAGATAGATTTTCCCGTTCGATCTTACAAGCGGGCAAATCTATATTATCAGACAAAGAAAAAAGAACGAGTCGGATGCGGCAGATGATGAAAGTTACCCCCACTGAAAATACGTGATGAAGCAGGGGTCTGATGCCGCACTCCTCATGAAAACAGGAAGTCCAGGAAGTCTACAGCATTTTTTGTCCCCAGTCCACCACACTGTGCTGCTTCTTCAGAGTATCGTTCCGTAGCATCCTTTCCTTTACCGATAACAACGAAAGGTACCGGATCCCTCGTATGGGTCTTCACCCTGATGGGGGTCGGATGATCGGGAAGCACTGCAAGTATCCCGTCAAACTCTTTAAGGATCATACCTATCACGTCATCCACCCGTTCGATAGCGCGAACTTTCTCTTCAATGCTCCCCAGATGTCCGGCTTCATCCGGCGCTTCAATGTGAAGATAGAGGAAATCAAGGTGTCTGATTGCTTCAAGAGCATAACGTCCCTTCGCGTCATAGTCCGTATCGAGGTAGCCGGTTGCACCCGGCACGGTAATTACTTCCATGCCGGCACACTTCGCGATCCCATGTAAGAGGTCCACGGCTGATATTACCCCGCCTTTTTTCCCGTACTTATTCTCAAAGGAAGGAAATGCGGGTTTGTGCCCGCCACTCCATGGCCAGATCTGGGTCGCCAAGGGTTTTCCGGATTGTTGTCGTGCACAATTCACCCTATGCTCGAAAAAGATCTCTGTGCTTTTCTCCATGCACTGCAGGAGCCGACCGGCATCCCCGCCTTTCGGGAGATACTCAGCAATGTTTTTCCCGACGATGTCATGGGGAGGGGTGGAGGTGGCGCCCTTTCCGTCATGCACAACAAGCAGGTTGCGATAGCTGACTCCCGGCCTGAACATCACCCCCGGGATCCTGTTTCCGAGCGAGGATAAGAGCTCGGCACCCTCGGGACTGGAAATATGCCCTGCAGAGAAGTCTGCCATAATCCCGTTTTGAACGGTCACAAGATTACAGCGGTAAGCTATATCACCTGCACCCAGATCGACCCCCATGCTCATCGCTTCGAGCGGTCCCCGTCCGGTGTAATACCTCTCCGGGGCATAACCGAGGATAGACATATTGGCAATATCGCTTCCTGCCTCAAAGTCATCGGGAATTGTACGGAGCATTCCGCATGCACCGTTTTTTGCCATCCAGTCCATATTCGGTGTTTTTGCATACTCAAGGGGCGTTTTACCTCCTAGTTGTACAAGGGGTTCATCCGCCATGCCATCACCGAGAATGACCATATACTTCAGAGAAATCACTGTTCCGGAGGTATCTTGGGTTTTTTTTGCACCGTCATTGTGGGTGCTGCTGTTCTGCGAGCATAGCTCTGACTGCGATCCTCACGCTTTCCTGTGAACCGATCTGCGGCTTCCAGCGTAATCCTTTGATTTTATCGATCGCAAGCTGCATCTTCGGCACGTCCCCG
>DATMWO010000212.1:0-3800 GCA_035562475.1 Methanoregula sp. | reverse complement strand
GTATTTCACTCATCTTTTTTCGGTTCATATCAGTAACCGGTTTCAGGTCAATCGGAACAATGGCCATTACTAAACCTCTTTTTTTCCGGGGATTAAACGACTGCTAAATTACACGGTTTTTTCCTGGTTAAAACAACTATTTTCTGAAAATACCGGTATTTACAAGAAATATTGTCAGGAGTTGGCATCGTTTCCATTGGAGATTTTCCCGTAATTTTTCAGTAGGATAAATCGTTGTCTGTTTGGCAAACCGGGCATTTTACAAGGACTTGATCTCTCAGATCCGGGCACCTGCGGGATAGCTCGTCGAAAACAGGGGTGCTCATCGTGCATGGGGATTTGTGTACTCGTCCGGTCCCCACCATTCTATCTCTTCAACAGAGAGATCATGAACGACCAGCCGCCGCCACGCTCGTTCATGCTGAGTGCGCAGCCAGAGTTCACGCAGGATACACGGGGGGAACGGGAGCTTACGAAGTCCCTGGATTACCTCCGGGAACTGCTGTTCGTAAAATCCGTTCGGATCGATATGATACCGGGTCTGTCGCACCTTCACCACCCGGATCGATTCACGTTTGAAGATCAGGATATCGAACGGCAGGTCTTCATGCGGGTTATCCATCGGGAGGTACCCCATCCTCTCCGCAAATTCCTTCGCCTCCGCAATCGCTGCTTCCGGTTTCTTTCCCCGTGTCATGGATGGGTTACCTCACTGTCCGTGTATTTTTTTATCGTTGGATGTATGTCTCCATCGGTGGAGCATGGAGCGTTGAATGCCTTGTGGTCGTTTTGAGGGTTTGTCGACCATGAGATCAAAAGGAATCAAAAGAGTTTACAAATCCTCTGCACCTTATGGTGACCAAGGAAAAGGAGAGAGATCAAGCGAAAAGCTGAAATGTCTGGACTCCGCGAGATAATGCGAGATCCGGAAGAAGATCCTTAATTCGGCATTTCATGGAAATCCGCACTGATATTAACGGCATCCAGAGCATTCACCGTAATATCCGGATACTTCATTGTAATATTTTTTTGAGAGACCGTGACTGAATGCAATCCGATGGGAACCGAAGAGAACAGGAATGGTGTTACCTCACCAGTGTCCCTCCCATCCAGGGTAATGGTTGCACCCGGTGGATCGCTGGCAATCCGTAAAAACCCACTTGGGTATTCTTCAAGGTTAAGATGGACATTAGTGGTCGATAGTGGAACTGGAGTGTATAAAAGGTTGAGACTGCTTTCCTTCGGGATGTAACCGGGTTTTGATACCATTATCCTGTGCGGGCCATCAGAAATATTCGAAAAAGTATAGGGTGTCGAAAACCCAGTTCTGAATCCGTCAATAAACACTTCAGCTCCTCGGGGATTTGAATCAACAAAAATATCAAGGTCATAATGCTCACGGGGTTCAATCACGAGATAATGATCCTCATTCATCGTGAAAGGAAGAATGTAAGAGACATAGGATTGGTTATGAAAAATGGTGATAAAAGCTTCAAAGACAGGAGTCGCAATCTTATCTGGGATGGTTTTTTGGACCGCATTACCGTTTACGGTAAATTGTTCTCCCCTAAGATTACGGGAGTCAATAAGTATCTCACGCAAAGGGGAACTATTGGCTGCGACATCAACAGGTACGATACAGAACGGGTGAACAGAGATCTCCCTGTCCTGGAATTTTATATCTGCTTTTTCCCTGGAAAATGGATCCGTCTGTCCAAGAGAAAGCCGTACCGTGTAGGTACCTTCTTTTAATCCCTGGATAACAGCCGGAGTTCTGTAGGATGTCTGAATACCATCAAGGGAAATAATTGCCAGCCCGGGACGGGAAGTGATATACAACCCTCCATAGCGGGTTGTGTCGCGCTCCGGAACCATATCATCAGACCGCCCTTTCGTGGAATAGACCTCAGAATACAGATGTTCGCAGACAGTTGTGTCATTTGTACACGTGAGATTCCGTACAGCGGGAAGAAAACCATCGAGCTCAAGCCTGATCCTGTGCTGTTCTGATGAGTTTATCTCAATCGCATGAGGAGTTGTTTTTCCCAGATAGGTTCCGTCAATAAAGATGAGAGCTCCTTCAGGATCTGAATGGAGTGAGAGCCTGCAGGCCGGAGTACTGTTCAAAGTCATGGATGTCGTGATAGAGGTATTTCCAAAAACCGGTTGATTCGAAGTGAAGTCAAAGGGATCCGGTTTGGTATCAGCATCGGCACTCACGTTGTGTTCGATGAGCAGAATGGCATTCCGGTTCACGAGATAATCTGCATTCATTCTCCTGATAGTGCTTTCGACAGAGGCTGAGTTTCCTGACAAATTTAAAAAGGAGGTTACCGGAACCCGAACAACAGCTGACTCTGACAGATCATCAAACGAATTATACCAGGTCCCGTTGTTGAATTTAACGACATGTTCTGTAGTATTCGACTTGTCAATGCCGGTCGTGATTAAAATTAGATCTGCATCATAGTTCTCGGTTGTATTTACAGCACCGGCGAACTCAACAGATGTAGCAGCATCTTTTGGCAGGATACCTCTCTTCGGATCGCTTAATAGTACATCACATCCTTCACCAATCCAGTACTGGGATGACGAACCCTGTTCCTGCTCATACCCAACAAGAAGCATCACATTATCAACGGTGAATATATTCTGGTCAAAATCCGGATTCCGGAGTGAGACCGTATAGGAACCATTTCCCTTCAGGTGCCGGAGAACATCGTACGCATACGTCGCGGATACGTTTCTGTTACCATCTTCATCGGCATCAATATAGACCTTTTCCGTATCGAGCTGCTGCTCGCTGAACCATACAGAAAGGGAGGGTATAACACCCTGGTTCATCTGGATTCCACGACTCTGGGAAACATATAGGTAGAGCCGTCCCAGGGTCAGATTGCTGCCGGGGGGCAGATCAAGCGGAATTGAATAATTCTGGATCCGGTTATTCACTACAACAGAAGTGCTATCGGGGTCGAAAAACATCTGCAGAGTTCCATTCAGGGTACCTGAGGTATAGGTTGTCAATTTTGAACCCCTGTATCCATACCGTGAAGTATCATCAGGAAGGGATGCTCCGGCAGGACTCTCTAAAGCGGTACTCCACCCCCAGGAACCTGATGAGACGGAGGATGGGGGAAGGGAACTATAGATCAGGATATCCGAGACATATTTAGCGGAAAGGCCTGTAGTCGTGGGATATTTCTCTTCACCACTCTGGTAATAATACCAGTATTGCGGGTCTGCGGATTCGTGCCAGTCAAAATTCCCGAAAATATGTTGTCCCCAGGAATTGACTGATGTGTCGGCAAAGAAGACCAGTTTCATTCCATCAGTATACCCTGAATCCGGATACTGGCCATCCTTATACCAGGTAATTACCATAGGTCCCTGCCGTGATGGCGGAGTGTAGACATTTTTATAGGCAAACTCCTTGGTAAAGCCATCAGAAGCCTTGATTTTCAGGCTATCTGCCGAAGACATCCCCCCAACGAGATTGCAGAGATCCCTGAGATCCGTTCCCTTGACTGCACCCATGTCTTTTTCTGGAAATGCATTCGTGTCTTCATAGGGATTCCACCGTAATTGTTCCTGCGTTGCCGGATCCGGATCATCGATAAAAACCGGCCCCTGATTATAATAATGAGTTACCCCGTCTCCCTGAACAGGTAATGAAGATTCCATCTCCTGGTAAGTCAGGGTTTTTTCTGAAAGTATTGTTGTCCCGTCATTGGCATACTTTACGATATGGAGCTGGGTTGTTACAGCCAGAGCTGGTGCCGCGAATGAAAGAATACACA
>DATMWO010000211.1:0-3017 GCA_035562475.1 Methanoregula sp. | reverse complement strand
ACGAAAAATTATCGGGGTATAGTACCGATTAAACCACGAAAATTAAAATTGATGTTTGGCATGAAAAAATGAAAAAAAGATCCGGAAGCCTCCGTCTGGACAAAACACCCTCAACCCGCGACATTTCTGCGTTCACCAATCTGCTGACGCCACATTGCGTAATATAAACCCTTCTGGTCAAGAAGATTCTCGTGTGACCCGGTCTCAACGATCTTTCCCGCCTCCATTACATAGATCACATCTGCGTGCAGTATGGTAGACAGACGATGAGCTATCAAAAGAGAGATCTGGTCCTTGCTCGTGGAAATATCCCTGATGGTATTCGTGATATCCTCTTCGGTGAGCGAGTCGAGTGCCGAAGTCGCCTCATCAAAGATCAACAGGCGGGGATGACGCAATAAAGCCCTGGCAATTGAAATACGCTGCTTCTCACCACCTGACAACATCATACCGCCCTCCCCGATAAGCGCGTCGAAACCAAGCGTAGAACGACTCAATATATCATCACACGCGGCCTTGTGCAATGCATCCATCATCTGCCCGTCGGTTGCATCCGGCATCACGAACAGGAGGTTCTCCTTTATAGTACCCGAGAACAACTGGGGGTCCTGCGTTACCAGGCCTATCTGCCTGCGTAACGGGTTATACCTGATCAGTGAAGAGGGCTGACCGTTAAAATATATCTCCCCGCTATCAGGACGGTATAATCCCGCGAGGAGCTTCATGAGCGTTGACTTTCCTGCACCGGAAGGACCGACAAACGCAATCGTCTCACCTGTCTTCACGTGGAAAGAAATTCCATCGATAGCATTATAATGAGAAGTCTTGTGATGGAAAACGACCTCCTCAAAACGGATATCACTCAGTTCATCGATCTCGATCGGGTTTTCCGGTCTTTCCTCAACCGGCTTCTGCATCAGCTGGTGGAAATTACTCACAGAGGTTTCGACCTCGCGGTAACTCACGATTATGGTGCCAAGGTCCTGCAAAGGTACGAAGATGATTGCGGTGATAAACTGCATTGAGACCAGTTCCCCGGTGGTAAGGACGTTCCGGAAAATTAACCAGAGGAGGATGAACAATATCGACTGCTTCAGGATGCTTAAGGTAGTCCCCTGGAAAAACGTCAGGAGACGGACCCGTTTTACTTTCATCATCTCCAGGTTGAAAATCTTTAAATTCTGTTCCTGTAATCTCCGGATCTCAGGGTAGGTCAGGCCAAGACTTTTCACGAGCTCGATGTTCCTGAGGGATTCGGTGATCACCCCCGACATCTCATTTGTTTCGCGGTTGATCGCTCTCTGCGTTGTCTTGATCTTTTTACTCAGCAAACCGGTGAGCGATCCCAGTACGAGAATACCAATGATAAAAACAGGTACCAGCAGCCAGTTTTTTGTGATGGAATACGCAATGAGAAAACAAATTCCCACGAAAGCGGAGAAGAGGACATTGATGAATGAATTGATGAAGGTCTGGGTATCAGACCGGACTTTCTGCAATACCGATAACGTCTCGCCGCTCCGCTGGTCCTCGAACTCGTCATAGGACAGGCGGAGCGTCTGCTTCAGTCCGTCGTTGAATATCTGCATCCCGAACTTCTGTACTGCCAGTCGTGCGAAATAATCCTGGAACGTTTTGGCAAGCCGGGCGAGCACCGCGACTGCAACGGCCACTCCCAGCCAGAAAAGCACCCCCGCGACCAGTGCATTTTCCTGGAGGTTATCCGGGTTTAAGGCATAATCATCGATGATCTTTCCAAAAATAACCGGATCGACAAGGTTCAGCAGCTGACTGATACCCGCTAACACGAGCGCGACAAGTATCAACCATTTTTGCGGCTTTAAATACTTCCAGAGGATCCACATTATCTTCGCAAACCAGCGATTATTCTCCTCTTCTCATATATATTCGATGGCGTTTGCACCACACGTGCCTTCTTGTCCCGTACCCCCCGGTGGCTTCAGTCCGGAACTCTTTACCGCCTTTGATACTTTTTCAAGGTGTCTCACACCACAGGTTCCACCACTACCTGGTGATCTCCCCGATCTTCCATATCCTGGATCAGGTAGTGTGCCTCTCCGGCAGGGACTTCATAGATCTCAGGGCAGCCTGTCCCTGACGGGCTATTTGGGTGATAATGGCCCTTCGTCTTGATGAACTCACCGCAGATCTCCTGAGTGGGATTACCGTGATATCAAACCGGAGCTGCTGCTCCGCTAACCAGCTGCGGTCGTTTACAGAGCGGGCAACGTCCGCGGTACATGGAATATACCGGTCCTGTGCAGGTACGCATCGGGTCTGCAAGAACTCCCTGGAGATCTTCAGCGGTCCTGACCGAAGGTTCGGGAAGCGGGTCGTCCCAGCAGATTGGAAAGACCGGTTTGGAGGAGGATTTTAGGAGACGGGGAATTTCCCTTCATACGTGGTCGCTCGTTCCTTTCTGCATCATTGCATCCTTCTCGTTGTATAACGGTTCCCTCAGACGAGATACCATGGAGTGACATCACTGGCACGTCTCCATGAAAATGCGGTGGTGAATAATCCGCCAGCACAGAATCAGCTGGGTAAGATCCCCGGCGGGTACGTAGTCCCTGTTTTGAAAGATTGAAATTGGGTGGATCCGCGTCTGGTTCTCGATGCTGCGTTCAAGTTTTTCACCGGCATCTTTACGGAGTTCGCCATCCATGACCAGCTGACCTATCCGGTGGTTATTATGATCACTGGTCAGGAATTTAAGAGAGAAATTCCGCTGGGAAAGGGAGAGAATGGAATAGAGATCCAGTGAGAGACCGATATCTTCCATGGCATGGTTCATCCGGTTCTGCGAGAGGGTGATCCGGTAGACATTGCGCTCCAGACCCAGTTCCTGCCCGAATTCCGAATAGTCGATCCCGATCACGGCATCCGCGAATTCCTTCTGCGGGGCAATATACCGCTGGTAATCCGGTTCACGTTCGGTAATTTCTTTCATTACGGCGTCATGAGAATATCCCCGTTTTTCCATATCGCGGCGGATC
>DATMWO010000210.1:0-2343 GCA_035562475.1 Methanoregula sp. | reverse complement strand
CGGTCAGCCGGAAGGCCATCGGCGGTATAGCTGGACCCTGTGAAACGGAAAAACCCGTGACCCGTACACGCTGGTGTCCAGGCAGGTGCCTGATGATCTCTGTAAGAATCTCTGTGAGTGCGGGACCGATATCATCATTGGGATTGTCCTGCTTTTTTATCACGAACCCCACCTCCATCCCGGATCTGACGATAGTCCGCTTTGAAGGATAAAACTTTGCATGCAGGGGTCTGCCGGCAATTACCGGGAAATTTCTGTCACCGCTGCTGATATTCACCTTCACTGTTCCGGCCAGATCCGCTCCACACTGCCCGAGAAGACGCTTTTTCCATACGTTTAATAATTTTGTGTACCAATCCGTGGTAATGAATACCCGGCCCACGCTGATTGCTCTTATCCTCATTATCTGCGTACTTTCCACCGGGTGTACGTCACTTTTTCCTGCCCGTTCCTCGAAAGGACCTGCGGAGCTGACAGGGTCTTCCTGGCGTCTGGTCTCCTACTATGGCGGCAACCAGACGGTAGTGTCAGTTGGTCCCCAAATAAATATCACGCTGAAATTCGGTGAAGAGGGGAATGTGAGTGGTTTTGTAGATGGGTGCAGGAGCTTTTACGGCCGCTATACCACTCTGGGAGAGACAATCTCGGTCACCAACGTCACCGGGGTTGATGGGAATACCTGTCCCTGGACTCCGGAGACCGATGAGGTAAAAACCACCAGTATCACCCTGCTGCAAAAGTCCCCCCGGTTCAATATCAATGAGGGTACGCTGGTTTTTGGGTATTTTGATGCCCAGCGGTTCCTCCTGTTCCAGAGAACCTGATCAGAATACGAACATTGCGGTGCCCTCATGCATCAGGAACTGGGGGAGGCTCTTTTTTCCCGGCATGTTTCTTTATGTGCATAAGCAGATCTGCATAGACCTTGAGGACAAGGAACAGTACCACTACGGGCAGCGTGGATTCAATCCCGGCTGCAGAAAGGACCGATACCAGAATAGCCCCGAAGATGATGGTAAGGTGCATCGGGAAGATCCTTGAATACGGGTGAAAAAACTCTTCTGCGATATAATTCCCGCCTTTTCGTTCATCATGACGGTAGTAAAGGGAAGAGTACAGGTGGTTTGCAAAGAAGAGCCCGCAGGAGGCCCAGACTTCAGGACTTGAAAAATCGACCACCCCAAAAAGTCCGGAATCCACAATAAACGCATAATAGCCCCAGTGGAAGAGCCCGTAATGGAGGGCAAAGAACCCGGCAATGAAATATTTGTAGTACCCGGCAAAGTACCGGTTCATCATTCCCACACTGACGTTCTTTTCAGCAGATGGTGAAATGTCGGCAGTCAGCGCTGCGGTGTCGGCTCTGATGAGCGAGATGATGGTGAATATCCCGATGATGATACTCTGTGCCCAGTAGATGAACAGGACGGTGGCAGCATCCCAGTTGCCGGCAACCGCAAGGACAATCGTGATAATATTTGAACACAGGAGCGAGATGACCGGGGGAGTAACCTCAAATCCTCCCGGAATGATACGGGAAAGGGCAGGCGGGATCTTCATTCAGACAGTCTTTTATTGATGCACAAGGTTCAAGGATGTTGCGATCCTGCTGTTCTCGGGTAAATGTACTAAAAAATGGATGAATACTCCTCCATAATGAATACGTTCCTTGGTATCGTCAGTTTTCCTTCATTACCCGATTCTGGATCCTGGTCGGGTTCAGCCGGGACGATTCCATGGTTGTACCCCACATCGGCAGAATCCTCCCTGATGGCACCATGATCGGTCATACGAGTCGATCGCTCATGCCTGACTGGAAGTTCAGAAAAAGAAAGGACTATTCCCCTGGTGTAGTCTCTCAGGAATCCAAAAAAGGGACCGGGCTTCCTTAAAGCGATTGTGTATCTTTTGGATAGTATACCAGAATTATGAGGATAATAACGGCTCCGGTAACAATCATCAGGATGCTCTGGCTGCCAGGGCTGATAAATCCAAGGCTTGCAGGGTATTTCACGGTATGATATGCGTTCACTGACCAGGGAAACGACTCGTAAAAATGCCGGTAACCCGTCTGGAAAAAGATCACCAGGATGGCAGTTACGACAATAACCAGGGAAATGAGCGTATTTTTGGGGGACATGTAATCTCTCTTTCATCTGTTTTGTACAGGCGATGAACAGGGAATCCTCCTGTACCTGTGCACGCTCAATTCATTAAATACTATACGGTGCATAGGAATATGAGAGCACATGGCATTCCTTACCCGTGATACAAAATTCCTGATATTCCTTGCCATTATTGCACTAATAACCAATGTTATTCCCTTTTACTTACTCCTCAGGT
>DATMWO010000209.1:0-2292 GCA_035562475.1 Methanoregula sp. | reverse complement strand
TAGCAATCTGATAGATTCTGGTTAATAAATCGATGCCTCTTTGTGGATTTGGGAAAAAAGACTATCAAATATTGAGAAGGTTGTGAAATTTTTTTTGTGCAACAGGGAGATCAAAATCATCTTTTGCGCGGGAATAGGCATTTTCTGAAAATAGTTTTTGCATTTCTGTGTTACTCAGTAAGCGGATTATTTCCTGTGCAAGTTTTTCGGGATCAGCTTCATCCACGACCAATCCGCAGTTATATTTTCGAAAATACCAGGAAATAAATGACTCTGATGGTGCATGCACCAGAATGGGCTTTTTTGCTGCAAGATACTCCCCGATTTTTCCCGGTGCTGATGTCTTTATTATTTCAGGATAGGGTGAATTGAATGCCAGAGGCAGAAACAAAATATCGGCATGACGTTGTACTCTCGGCATCTGATTGTTAGGAAGATGTTTGTGGATTTCCACCGGGCCGGTAATATGATTATTTTTCAAATAGCTGGTGGACTGTGGTGTATAGATATGTAATTTAAGGTTGGGAATTCCTGTTTTTTCAATTGCCTCTATCAGGTTGTGGAATGCAGTGAAGTGAGCCTCATATATCGCACCGGTGTATACAATTTTCAGGTCCAGGGATGTTTCTGCTCTGGTTATCGTTGCATTCTGTTCATATTCCGCAAGATCAAACGGGTTGTGTATAACCGTTGCCTGAATACCGTATTTCTGGAAATATTCCTGCCTCATGCATTCGTTGGGGACAATGACCTGTGAAGGCCCGATTATCATTTCCCGCTCCTTTATTTCTGAAAATTCCCTCAGAACCGGATGGATCCATTGACGGGAATAGAAATCGAATGTATACAGAATAAAGGGAATCCCGAGTTCTTTTGCTGCAAGAAATGCTGCAGGAGGATCGAAAAGGTCTCCAGTACAGCCGATAACACCCTTGCACTCCTCTTTTTGCAGGATCTTTTTAACCTGATAAATACGGAGTTTCAGGATGAGCTCAAGCAGCAGGGCAGACCGAACTAACGAGGCAGTTTTAGTCATCAGTCTGATAATCTGGTAGTCCGGATGCAAAAAAAAGTATTTTGCCTTGAGCTGATTCGAACAGTTCCCAAGGCATTTGTACTGATGAAAATTTTTCAGGGTTATCAAACAATATTTTTGGGGATCGAATTGCTTGAGAAGATGGTAGAGTACCATCGATTGACCCGACTGGGATGGGGGAAGTCCAAGAGATATAAGGGCAAATTTTTTCATGGGTCTCAAGAATGAGTGGGTTTATCCTGTCATTTCAGATGCGTGTGAATAGCCCAGTACCAGTCTGACAACAGTACTACTTACGTCAACCCTGAGATATTCCGGAGGCACAACCCATGCTGGTGATTGTGAAGTCACAATCTTGACACACCTGAGGATGGTATCGTGGTCTGCCCCCGACAGGATGTTGCTGCCGCATTCAAGGGTTTCGGGACGCTCCGTTACGTCGCGGATAGTAACATTCGGCACGTGTAAAATGCAGCATTCTTCCTGAACGGTTCCGCTGTCGCTCAGGACGCAGAGGGCATCACGCTCAAGCCGGATAAAATCAAAGAATCCAAAAGGTTCATTGAACCGGATCGCATCCGGGTCCATATCGATATTGAAATGACGGATTTTGTCGCGGGTACGAGGGTGAAGACTGCAGATCACGGGTGCCCCGTATTGTCTACTTATTGTGGTAAATGCCCTGATAAACTCGCGCAAGCGGTGTTCGAGGTCTACATTCTCTGCGCGATGGAGCGTGACAAGAACATATTTCTTCTTCTTGATGTTCAGACGTCTCAGGATATCTGAACGGTTAATGGGATCCTCGTAATGGGTAATCACTTCAAGAATTGGATTTCCCGTTACACAAATTCGTTCATGAGCAATACCTTCGCGTATGAGATTGGCACGACTGCGTTCGGTGTACGGCAGGAGAATATCGCTGGAGTGATCGATGATACGCCGGTTGACTTCTTCGGGAACACGGTCATCATAGCAACGGTTTCCTGCCTCCATATGGAACACAGGAATTCCTAATCGTTTGGCTATGATTGCCGAAAGGCTGCTGTTGGTATCACCCAGTATCAGTATCTTGTCAGGCCGCTCTTTTTCCACAACCTTTTCTGTTTCCGTCAGAATTTGGGCAATCTGTTCGCCGAATGTTGCACTTTTTACCTTGAGAAAATAGTCCGGCTTCCTGATTTTCAGTTCTTTAAAAAAAATATCGCTCAGGTTTTTATCAAAATTCTGGCCTGTATGAACGAGGATGTGGGTAC
>DATMWO010000208.1:0-2266 GCA_035562475.1 Methanoregula sp. | reverse complement strand
CAGCTATTCTCGCTGCAAAGTGGAGAAAAAACCCTGCAGCCGGATCCGGGAAAACTTCCTCAGGATAATTTTACTACAAAATATTTTTTTTATTGAGAGCTTGATCCAGGCGCGTTTTCCACCGAGCTGAAGGTTTCATGATGAAGAACCTGGTCTGGTCAGCTACGATGGATACGACTGGCTTTTATAAGGAATTACATGCAGGTTAATCTTTGTTGGATGCCCGTACAATGTATTCAGTTTTTCATACAGATTTGCGATTGGAGGTACCTGGTTATCTCCCCTGATAGTAATGTCGACTTCTGAAGGTCGGATTGTAATACCCACTACCTGGAAGGACGTATCACCCAGCCAATTCTTCACGGCATCTGCCGTGCCAGTCTGATCATTCGTCGTTATAACTGCATTATAGGTGGTACCTGCGAGCAGGAGCGCTATCAGGATCGTGCCGGCAACAATAACCCGGATTGCTTTCCGTTTCGTATCCTGATTCGCGTCAACAAATCCCCAACGTTCCAGCCCCAAGAGGCGAAATACTAGTGCACCGGCGAGCAGGATGGCAAAAAAATTGGTGAGAAACAGGAGAAATGCCCCCCCGGAATCCACCCATTGTCCCTTTGCAAGGGAAATCCCGACAACACTCAAAGGGGGTACGAGCGAGATGGCAATGGCCACACCCGCAAGGGAATCAGCTATTTCCTGCCGCCCTATCGCGTAGGCCCCCGCAGCACCAGCGGCGAGGGCGATCATCAGGTCCAGCAATCCCGGTGATACACGGGAAGTAATCTGGCTGTTGGTTGGAAAGGATATGATTGAATCCGGGATAAAAAATGTCAGCAGCATGGCGAGCACGATGACTCCCAGTATGCCGAGCGCTACTAACCGCAGGGCTTGCCCGAGGCGGATGGTTGAACCCATGGTCACTGCAGCCGCAGCGGCCATAATAGGCGTCATCAGGGGGGCAATAATCATCGCACCTATGACCGAGGCAGTGGAATCAGTGACTACCCCATACGTGGCAATGACCGTTGCGAGCGCCAGCAGGACAATGAAGTTCACAATCTGTTTGTTTTTTCTTTCCCCCTCGAAGAACAGTTTGCTCTCGAAAATGGGGAGATATTCAGGATCGAACCGGTTCGTGCGCATTTTTGCGAGGAAATCTGGTATCATGATGACCACCGGAAAATGTTCGTGTTATGCAACAACTCGTCCCGGGAGTTCAAGAAATTTTCTTTTCGGTGCCTTGATTGGAGAATCAGGCAAGTTTCTAAAAGAATTGCTGGTTTTTTGTGTTACCGGGAAACAACAACAGGAACCGCATTACCGGGAAGCGTTCCCGGTTCAGGATTGATAACCACGATTTCCGGAGGTGAGAGATACCGGAACTCCCACGCATGGTCGGATGTCCCTGTCCCCCTTGTAATGTAGAGTGGCACGTCACCTTTCCAGGAAAGGCCTCGTATCTGGATAATATGGAAGTAATCAATCGCCCACAGGGGGGGAATATTGTATTGTCCGCCATGCGTGTGACCCGAGAGGACGAGGTCTGCATCCCAGTCTTTCCGCCATGCAGGTTCATGGACAAGATAGATCACATAGTCACGGGTATCGGGAATATCCGGGGGATCAGCCCTCTCCGCCCAGATATCATCAACACCGACCAGCAGGAGGTGCTTCCCGTCAAGGTCAATGTCCCTGAACTCATTCCGGAGGACCGTTACCCCGTTCTGTTCCAGAACCGAGGCGACAGCCTCTGCATGATCCGGATCCGGGAAATCACTGTACAGGAACCCGGCATCATGATCGTTTGACCGCAGGAACAGTTCCTGCAGCCATGATATCCGCCCCTTCATACCACCACCGTCAATACCAGCCAGGTAGTCATGGTTCCCCAGGACAGCATATACCGGTGCATCGACATCACTCCATACTCCCTGAAGCGAGAGGTTCTCGTTCTTGTGAAAGGAAAAATCCCCCCCGATGAGAACAACCGCAGGGTGCAGGCTGTTGATTACCCTGATCACCTCCCTTGTATGCTCAAGGTTCTCAGGCCGTACATGAGGATCAGCGATAAATACAATGGTATCCGGGGCACCGGGAACCGAGAGTGCTGTGACCTCAACGGTGCCGGCTTCCCAGTTCATATACCCTAAAAGGATGATGCAGCATATGACCAGAACGCCGGTTGCCAGCACACCATACCAGAGAAGGCCGGACTTTTTCATTTTCGCACAGAATGGTTGGAAGTTTGCCGGTTAATAGGTTC
>DATMWO010000207.1:0-3083 GCA_035562475.1 Methanoregula sp. | reverse complement strand
TCGTTATATCGCATTTTTGGGACGCCACAGCGGTGGAGACGAGCTAAAAACGAGTCCCCAGGAGCGTATAAGCAAGCTATTGTCTTCAAAACAAATCGAGATTTTTAGTCGCTGGAATGTGACTATACCCTTGAAAAATTCAGTTTTACCGTGAACTGCTTAATACCAAAACACTCACGGGGCTTTTTCCCGGCTGTTTTTACTTTCCAAAAATACGACCGCCCCTGAACAGGTACTCTGTCATCATCGTGCTATTCGACGGGGCGTCAAGGGGTATGGCACGGTCCACTTCTTCATCATACCCGTACTTTTCTTTCATTTCCTGAATAAAAATGAAATCTCCCGTGCCAAGATCCTTTTGATACAACGAATCACCGGGAATGCCTGGTGGTGAACAGGTTGCTGAAAATATTTTTGTCTGTTCTGGCGTCAACAACCGCAGTAAAATTTAATACAATCACCCGCGAGAGTGTTCTGCATGGCACTCAAAGAGAATATCCTGGATGTCGTGGGTGGTCCTCACGTAGCGGCAATTGCCACGGTTGACGGTAAACTACCTGCAGTGCGGTTCATGGTACTGAATGGATTTCCGGACATGACTTTTGTCGGGGGAACATTGAAGGCTTCCAAAAAAGTAGCACAGCTTAAAAAGAATCCCAACGTTGCGATTTCGACCTGGTCAGGTAAAGAGTTTTCTGATCCATACGTGGAGATGCGGGCTAAAGGGGAAGTCCACGAAGATCTTGGGACCAAGAAGAAATACTGGAACCCGATGTTTGAACAGTATTTTAAATCGGTGGATAACCCAGATTATGTTGTCCTGGTCTTTACCGCTGCAGAGATCATCTATCACGGAAAGAACATGATGACTGAGGAAGTCTGGAAGAGATAACTCACTTTTTTCCTTGAAATTTTTGGGGGGCATAGTACTTCTCCAGTATATTTGGAGGAATAGTTTCAGATACCCTGCAATTACAGGATTAGGTACTACGTCTTCATCGCAAAAAGCGCCCGGGCGGTGAGGGGAGACAGACACTGCCCCCACCTTCATCGTACCTGTGCTTCGCATTTCATATCACCGGTAAAAGGGATTTGCCAGAGCGTTTTTTATTTTGGCTACCATGCATTCCCTGCATCCATCTTCACCTTGTTGTGGCATCTCGGGCATTGAACCGTAACCGGTTTGCGTACCCTTTGCAGGCTGGCAAGCCGTGAACCAAAGTATACCCATTCATGGTTGCAGCGATGGCAGATCACAAAGCAGCTTGAGAGTTCCATACCCGATCTCATGGAATACCAGGAATATCAACGTGACCCGGGTGAAGGGTGAAAGTATCCGGATTGCCAAAATGACTTCTCCTTTTTTCGGAAGCCGCCACACTGACCTGATTTGCACAGGACTGATTACTTGGTTGAAGTGAATTGCGGGAGATGGACCATGAAACGCTGTCAAATTGTGATGCCCGGGTCACGCGTTAACATGATTTTTTTGGGAATTTACTGCTTATTCTTCATGTTTTTCGGGGTAAGCTGCCATTCAAGATCACCCGATGGATGTCTTGTATAGGAAAAATGCCGGATTTTTGCCAGGCCTGCTTTTGCAAAGCCAGGAGAACCCTTGCCTGTATTTCCCGTGATTTTAGTGATGAGCATGGATAACCCGGGTTCATGTCCAATGACAAGAACAGATGCATGTTCCCCATAGTCTGAAGCGTGGTAGCAGACCGTATCCAGGTCGCCACCTGGTGCAAGTTCATCCCAGACAAGGAGCCGGTCTTTTTGATCCAGAACCGCTGCAACAATCTTTGCTGTCCCCCGGGCACGTTTTAACGGGCTCGTTGCAATCGCGTCGAATTTAATTTTGTTACCTTTCATCCACTGTGCCACTTTTTTTACTTCCTCCTTTCCCTCGCGGGTAAGTGTCCGGGCTGCATCAGGAGTACCATCAGAAGATTTTTCTGCTTTTCCATGGCGGAGAATGAAGAGGTTCATACACAAGAGAATCCTTCTTCAGATATGAATATTTTCTTCACTTCCGGCATTTAATGCTATTTTTTATATTGGTTCCTGTGGATGATCTGCAGATCAGCCCGGGTTTTTGCAGCCACAGAGTATCAAAAATACTGGTAACAATTAAAAATCTCCCGACAGTAGAGGTGGGCAGGTATTGGGATTCTGCCCGGCGATCAGGTGATTATGGGGGGAAAAGAATGTTGTCTTCCTGGATGGCTTGCGGGGCAACTCGCCGGATAGTGAGGGAATGACCCGTGGGGGGTTTGATTTCGATAGTCATTATCTGCCGGGGAACAAGAGGTGCCTTTGGGTTGATACGGATAACAAACCGCTCTTCATTATCGAGCCGGTTATTGGGACTCCCTACCTCGTTTTCCACGCGGATGATACCCCAGAAGCCCTTCGGGGGATCGCCATGGAAGCCTTCGACCGGACGGAGAGTTTCGGTCCGTATGGCATCAGCGTAGAAGATGGCAATTTGTTCCATATCTACGGATTTGTGGCTGTCGATAAGACCGACCGTGAATGTAATCGTATCGATTGTGCCGCCCGGTATGCCAAGCCCGGTCACATCTCCAAAGCTCTGCAGGATCTCCTGCGGGTGATTACCAGGGACTGGCAGTGTACTCATGGCTGGCAGTGGTGTCACATCCGTAGATGTATCGGAGCAGCCGGCTGTAAGGAAAAGGAGGATAAGCACGATCGTCAGGAAAATATACTGCCGCGTTGCCATAAAGAGACTACTCTTGTGATCTTGTAGTAGTAACCATGTGTTTGTGGACTAGAAAAACAATTGGGTCGTGGTAGCGGGATTATATTTTGGTTATTAACAAATAAGTAAAATAAAATCATAGCGATTATGATTATACCGTACGGGAAGGGTGACTTTACATTTCCCCGAAGATGACCACCAGCTCTTCCGTCACTACTGAGCCAATTAAGATAGTACATTTCGCATCCAAGCGGATCGGCCGGATCCAGGTACAATTCCCAAGGTTAAAAGTTGCTTATAAATCAGCCCTTGAGTAATTGGCGCTTTATATACCGTCCGCTCCAGTGGAAGAAAAGGG
>DATMWO010000206.1:0-3855 GCA_035562475.1 Methanoregula sp. | reverse complement strand
GTGGTGAACCGTACCATAAATAAACATTTTTTTAAAAAAATAGAAAATTATACAAATTTAATGTTCTTTATTTTCCCCAGAATGTTCAGTGTCATCCTCCCCAGGCTGAATCTTCTTCATTGAGGGGAAGAGGATTACTTCTTTGATGGAATTATTATTTGTCAGGAGCATTACCAGCCGGTCAATACCTATACCGACACCCCCGGTCGGAGGCATTCCATACCCTATGGCATTGATGAAATCGTAATCAATCATCTGTGCCTCCACATCGCCCAACCGCCGCTTCTCGTCCTGTTCCTCGAACCGGGCCTTCTGGTCGACCGGGTCGTTCAGCTCCGAAAAACCGTTGCCAACTTCCATGCCGCTGATGAAGAGCTCGAATCGCTCGGTGAAACCTTCTTTGGTGCGGTGGCGTTTTGCAAGCGGGGAGTTCTCAACCGGGTAATCGTAGATAAAGGTCGGCTGGATCAGTTTCTCTTCAACAAGTCCTTCAAAGAATGCAACAAGGAACTCCCGATGGGTCCTGAGTTTCTCCCAGTCCTCGAGCCGGTGCTGATGTGCGAGCTTCCGAAGGTCGTCAACGGAATGGGTAAAAATATCGATGCCGGCAACCTCCCACACCGAATCTGTCATCGAGAGTTTCTTCCATGGTGCCTTGAAGTCAAGAGTGGTGTCGCCGTACGGGATCTCGTATTTCCCGTGGATCTCGAAGACAATGGAAGAGATGATGTCCTCGGTCAGGGCCATCATGTCCTTGAAGTCCTGGTACGCCCAGTAGATCTCCACCATTGAAAACTCGGGATTGTGATCAGTGTCTACCGCCTCGTTCCGGAAGTTCCGGGCGATCTCGAAGACCTTCTCGAATCCCCCAACAACGAGTCGTTTCAAATAGAGTTCCGGAGCAATACGGAGGAAAAGTTTCTGGTCAAGGAAGTTATGGTAGGAGGTGAAAGGCCGGGCATTGGCTCCTCCATATACCGGCTGGAGAATGGGGGTCTCGAACTCGAGGAATCCGTGATCATCAAGATACCTGCGGATCAACGAGATAATCCGGCTCCGGTTCCGGAAAGTCTGCCTGCTTTCCTCGTTGACAATCAGGTCGACGTAACGCTGGCGATAGCGTTTCTCGATGTCGGTGAGTCCGTGGAACTTCTCGGGCAGGGAGCAGACAGCCTTGCACAGGAGAGTGAATGTATCTACCCAGATGGTGATCTCACCCAGTTTTGTCCGGAACACGTGGCCGGTCACCCCAATGATGTCTCCCCGCTCGATAAACTGATTAAAAAGCTCGAACTGCTCCTCGCCGAGATCGTTTTTACGGATATAGAGCTGGATCTTGCCACTCTCGTCCCCGATGTCAGCAAAGATGGTTTTGCCGTGATTCCGGACAATATAAATCCTGCCGGCAGTAGAGACAGGATCACTACTTTTTTCGTGGGTGATATCTGCATAGCGGGTCTTGATATCGAGCACCGTGTGCTGCCGGTCAAACGAAGACGGGAAGATTATGATACCTTTGTCCTGGAGTACACGAATCTTGTCAAGCCGTGTCTGGTCAAAAGCTGTATTTTCAGTTGGACTGGTCATCGTAAAACTCCCGGAACTGGGTGATATGTATCGTAATTATTCGATCCTTATCGTAATAATACCTTCAGCCTTCGTGCCGAAAAAACGAACCTGATATTTGCATTCATTATCAGGAATGTCAGATAAAAGAAAAAAAGTCCGATTATGATTTTTTCTGTTTTTTAAGCATCTCTGATGCATATTTTACTAGTCCGTAAACACCATCCGTAGACGGATGGACCTCAATAAACTCCTCAAAATCATGAACGGAAAAATGGCGCTTCATGAGAAATGCCATATAACCGGCAATGAGTCCTCCTCCCGGTCCTGCCACGCAGGTTCCCTGAAGTGCCCCGGTATCCGGATCAACCATAACCTTGGCGAGTCCGGTATCTCCGGAGGGGACCGACCAGAATGTTCCCGGTCCTGCAGGCCCGGGAATTGCAAGCGAGGCTGCGCCCTCTGTTTCAGGAGTGCAAAATGCAAGTTCATGGGCAAGGTTAATCGACTGGGGGATATACTGCATATCCATTGTACGTGGTTTGCCAAGAATAGTATCGGCTGCGATAATACCCTGATAACGGGCAACGGGGGTGAGGTACGGGGGACCGATTACATCTCCACAGGCATACACATCCCGGACACTTGTCTGCATGTGACAATCAACAATAACCTCTCCAATCGACCCTTTCTTTACTCCGTTCAGCATTTCGGATCGTGGGACAAGACCTGCAGCGATGAGGACCGCATCAGCACCAATCGATTCATCCTTGTCGTCTGCTCTCACACAAACCGATTGGATACGTGATCTCCCGGATATCGATTGTACGCTGGTGTCCTCGCTAATTTTTACCCCTTCAAGTTCCCTGATTGCAATGGTACGCAGATGTTTATCGGTGTTTTTCAGAAAAGCACTCCGACTAACAATGGTCACCTCGCTTCCGAACAGGGAAAAAATATAAGCGAATTCAGCAGCCATTACACTCCCCCCGACAATCACCAGTTTTCCGGGAAGTTCTTTCATACCAGAGAGTGTATGGGGTGTGTATACTCCCTCAAGATCGATCCCTTCGATAGCAGGAATATTAGGTCGTGAACCTGTAGCGGCAATTACCGCTTCAGCATCCATCTGCTCATCTCCGGCAAAAACTTTCTTACCCTCGAGCCTGCCGCTCTTCCCATAGATAATGTTTACTCCGGCAGATCTGGTCTCGGTATCCAGAACAGAAGCGATCTTTTCCTGGATTACCCGCATCTCTGAAAAAATCGATGCAAAACTGATATCAGGAACTGTATCAATAATTCCCAGGGTGTGAAAAGTACGTGCCGAATGAACGAAGCGGGCGACATCATTCAGGGCACATACAGGCATGCATCCAAAATGGAGGCATTGACCCCCGATACCCCCCCGCTCGATAAGGAGGACATCTTTACCTGCGGATGCGAGGCGAATGGACGCGATCCTACCTGCCGGCCCTCCCCCAAGAATAACAATCACGGGTATTCCTTTCCTTTAAAGGGAAATTCTATTTCTTTTAAGGAGGGGAGATCAGGAAATCAACCATTATTCTCACTGCACAACCCCACACCTTAAAATACTTCGACACCCTCATCCATTGGCTCTGAAAGCAGTTCTCCCGTAAAAGCATTAATCTCGACAATCTTTTTGCCCCGGATCTGCCAGATCGGGATATAGACCTGCCTTGTATCAACAGAGATATTTTTCTTATCGGGTTTGAGGATCTTTTCTTCGTAAAAGATTGCATCACCTTTTTCCTGTTTGATGCGCACTTTCTGGGTGAGCCGATCGATCAGCTCATTGACAATTCGCTCTGTTGCCTCATCTTTCCGGATATGGGGATCAGAAACTTCGGCGCCCACGGGAATCTCCGTTTCCTCAACCAGCTTATCATCAAGGTCGATTTTTATGCCGTTGATTGCATTAATTGCACCCCATCCATCAGCATCGAAGGGAATACGCCGTTCCTTGTAGACCTGTTCGCCACTGCTGGTGTAGTGAAAAAGGTAATACGGTATGAAGCGAAGTTTTGCAGTTCCCTGAACTCCCCCGGTTCGCATTGCTGCCTGTTCGGTTATTTTTACCGGGTAATGCGGAATGGTGATGCCAGAGGACTCTTCTTTCCTGGATATTTCCTGCCCGGTGGATACGGGTGTAACAGGTGCTTTCCTGCCTTTTGATGGTGTGAGATCCAGTGCCAGTTCGCGGTTAAGAATGTCGGCCAGCACTGCCTCCCCGGTAAACTGTACGAATTCGTCGACCCCCCAGCG
>DATMWO010000205.1:0-2158 GCA_035562475.1 Methanoregula sp. | reverse complement strand
GGCCGGTATGCTCTTCATGTCCGCACTCCAGACCGATCTGACCACTATTCCCTACAAGGGCACAGGTCCGGCAATGAACGATCTCCTCGGCGGGCAGGTGGACTTTATGATCGACCAAACCACCAACACTACGAGTCACATCAAAGCCGGTAAAATCAAGGTCTACGGCGTAACCACAAAGAAGAGGCTCGCTTCTCTACCTGATGTCCCGACTATGAGCGAAGCTGGTATGACTAACTTTGAAATAACAGTCTGGCATGCTTTGTATGCTCCAAAAGGTACACCGAAGCCGATCATTGACCAACTCTCGAAGGCTCTGCAGGCGGCATTGAAGGACCCCACCCTGAATCAGCGCTTTGGCGAGCTGGGTTCAGAGTCTGTTGCCCAGAATCGTGCTACGCCAGATGCGCTTCGCGCACATCTTAAATCCGAAATTGACAAATGGGGACCGATCATTAAGAAGGCCGGTGTTTTTGCTGATTAACTTTTGGTTATTACCAAGAAAGAGATTTCAATGAGTCAACTTATCAGGAACGAGAAGGACTTCTGGATCGGTATCATCTATGTTGCATTAGGTTCTGCTGCTATTATCATTAGCAGAAACTATGGCATGGGCACGGCATTGAAGATGGGACCATCCTATTTTCCCACCATCCTTGGCTGCCTTTTGATAGTGATCGGAGTCTTTTCCCTCATCCGTTCATTCATTAAGCCGGGCAGCCCTTTCGGTACCTTTGCATTTAAGGGGCTCCTCCTGATAACCGCATCGATAATTTTGTTCGGGTTTATCGTCCGCGGAGCCGGGTTGGTTATCGCGTTGCCCGTTCTGGTGATCATAAGTTCCTGTGCAAGTATACGATTCCGCTGGAAGTATTCGATTGTCCTTGCAGCGGGACTGACCATATTTTGTATTCTGGTATTTTTGAAAGCTTTAGGAGTGCCGCTTCCGATACTGGGATCATGGTTTGGGGGATAGACTGGGCAGATGTAGGAGGTTGTAGCATCTGCTCCCGAGAGCTCATTTGTGATTGAGTACCGGCAATCTAAATTCATGGAGATCCGATGGAACTCATTGCTAATATTGCTTTAGGCTTATCGACCGCAATAACGTGGGTCAACTTACTGTGCTGTCTGGCAGGTGTTTTTCTTGGGACTCTTATCGGGGTACTGCCCGGTCTTGGGCCGACAGCAACCATTGCCATGCTGCTGCCCATAACATTTACACTGCCGCCGGTTTCTGCCCTTATCATGCTTGCGGGTATTTACTATGGCTCGCAATATGGCGGTTCGACAACATCCATCCTGGTCAACGTACCGGGTGAAGCTGCCTCAGTGGTTACGACACTGGATGGTTACCAGATGGCACAAAAGGGACGCGCAGGGGTAGCCCTTACCACCGCTGCCGTCGGTTCCTTTTTCGCCGGTACGATCGCCACACTTCTCATTGCGCTGTTTGCCTCGCCCATGGCCGAGATTGCACTCAAGTTTGGTCCGGCGGAATTCTTTTCCCTCATCGTTCTTGGACTTCTCGCCGCCATTGTCCTGGCGAGTGGATCTTTGCTGCATGCTTTTGGCATGGTCGTGCTGGGACTGCTTCTGGGATTGGTTGGTACAGATGTTAATAGCGGTATGCAACGGTTTACTTTTGGAATGCCTCAACTCGCCGACGGAATAGGGTTTGTAGTAGTCGCCATGGGCATGTTCGGTATCGCGGAAATCATCCGTAATCTGGAACACGAGGAGACCCGGTCAACGGTCGTGAGTAAAATCACCGGCCTGATGCCTACCAGGGAGGATTGGAAGCGGATGATAGCTCCTATTCTGCGAGGAACCGCTATCGGATCGGCTCTCGGCATACTCCCCGGTAGCGGCTCCATCCTGGGAGCATTTGCGGCCTATGCTATCGAAAAGAAAGTTTCGAAACATGGCATGGAATTCGGAACAGGTGCTATTGAAGGCGTTGCTGCACCAGAATCCGCCAACAATGCAGGTGCCCAGACCTCATTTATCCCAATGCTCACCCTGGGTATTCCTTCAAGTCCGGTAATGGCGCTCATGATCGGTGCGATGATCATCCAGGGGATCCAGCCCGGGCCTTCGGTGATGGTCGAGCAGCCTGAGCTGTTTTGGGGGATTATCGTTTCCATGTGGATAGGAA
>DATMWO010000204.1:0-3634 GCA_035562475.1 Methanoregula sp. | reverse complement strand
ACATACACCGGACTGATATACCCGTCATTCCCCCGCTCGCCAAAATGGAGTTTAATAGCAGTTCTGTCATTTTGGGCAACAACATCAGAAAACCCGGCGCGGTCAAAGAGCCTCTGTATTTTTACCGTTGTAGACTCCTGATCGGATTGCGCCCTCATACTTACAAAATAGACAGCACTTTTCATAGTAACATCCTCAGTTAAAAGAGGATATTTGCCGTATATAGGTAAAATCTATCGTTGAGAGTTTCAGGAAAGGAAATCAAACGATCGGGTTTTTTTCCTGTTCTTCCCCTGCTTGATTATATCCCGCGACTTGTCAAAATACTGGCGTGACAAAAGTTCTTTTCCCAGTTCCTTGGAACAGATCCCAAGGCAGTTCCATGCCTCTGCATGGTTTGGGTTCTTTTCGACTATGCGATTGAGGATCTGAACCGCTGATTCAAGGAGATCCTGCCGTTGTCGCAATATGCCGATCGTTTTAAGCATCTCTGCCCGGGAGAACATGAACTCCTCATCATCCGGTGCGAGTTCAACCGCCCTGTCAAAATTCCGAAGTGCCTCAGCGTCTTTTCCCAGCACCCGGTAACATACACCTCTGTCGTGCCAGACATTGGCATGCAAGGGGTCGATTTCAATCGACTTGTCAAAATACGGAATCGCCTCAGCATACTTTCCTTCCCAGAAGGAGAGCCGCATGCCTTTCCTGTAGTTGGTTTTTGCCTTCCCCAGTATCTTATCAAACATACCGGCCTTGGAAGAAAGAGGAGTCCCTGGAGACTCTGCGGCTTGTTTAGACAGGGTTACTTGTTCCGCTCCCATCTCCTCAGTAACATCTCTCACTCTTCCCATTACACCAATGAAAATACCCTTGCTGTCGTAGAGTGCAGTGGACTTCATCCATAAAACGGTCTGGCGTCCTTCCTCCGGTGTCGCGTTGGTCCACGCAGTGATTGTCCCCTTCTCTTTTTCGATAATGGTGTAGTGATTTTCAAGGAGTGTAGAATCATCCTGAAAAATGAGATCACTGAGCATCGGTGATCTGTGCCCAAAAAAAGGAATCGAATATTCCCAATCTCCCTTGCCAAGCATGTCCCCCTCTCTGATTCCTGTCATGGCTGCCATTCCCTTGTTCCACACGATTACAATACCTTCACGATCAATTACAAAAGCAGGCTGATTAAAAAAGTTGAACGCATCTCCAAGGATCTTCTGGGTAGTGCCAGGTCCCCTCCCCATGTTCCTCCGGTCAACTGCCTGACGGATCATATGCACCATATCGAGCAGTTGATCCTGGACATCATCACCTTTTTTTAAGAAGAAATCTGCACCATAATTTAGCGCTTCGATTGCGGCGTATTCTCTGCCAACACCGGTATATATAATCAAGGGTGTTGTATTTCCCTTTGCCCGGATAATCTTTAAAAATTCGATCCCGTTGATATCAGGCAGATCGTAATCAACGACCATCGCATCGTACGTATTGCTCGTCAGGAGATCCAGTGCTTCCTGTGCGGATACTGCTGTCTTTACATTCATGTTGCCGAAACGTTCAAGTAAGGGGCGTATAACCTCAAGCAGTGATTTCTGGTCATCAATAACAAGGACTGAAAGCATGCGGTAACCTAACGGGATCAAGGATGCAAAAAAATAAAAAGATTGGTATCTATTCCCGCTTTCCCAAGTGGTGATCAAGCCAGAAGAGATGGCCGGGGATATCACCCATGCACAATACCTGACCGAGAATTGCACTTGCATGTTCCTCTTCCTCAACCTGTTCTTTGACAAACCACTGGAGCATCTCAAAGCTCGCGTGGTCTTTTTCCTTGATGGCAAGATCAACAAGCCCGTTGATCATGGCGGTGACCTTCTGCTCATGGGCATACACTTCTTCGAACACTTTGCCGGAAGAGGCCCACTTTGCTTTCGGTGCTTCGATATCAAGGAGACTTACTTTTCCCCCTCGTGCAAGAATATAGTCGTAAATTTTTAAGGCATGAGACTGTTCTTCTTTTGCCTGTATTCTCATCCAGTGGGCGAATCCTTTCATGTTAACGGATTCGAAATACGAAGACATTGCAAGATACAGGTATGCCGAGTAAAACTCACGGTTCACCTGTTTGTTCAGGGCTTGTTCCATGGTCTTGGAAATCATTTTTTACCTCCGTTTATTCGATAATTAGTTTGTCGTTTATTAATTCTTTCGTAAAAGGCATGATTTGCCGGATAGTACGAGGTTATTTTTTCTTCCGGGGTCGTATGAACGAATGAAACAGACCTGTGATAGCGTTGGGCTTTTTCGGGCGGAAGACTCCTTCATTCACATACCGCACATCCTCAAGAGAAAAGAAAGCATGGGGATTTGTTGATTGAAGGTGCGCTGTGATACGGGGAACATCTACACGGTTGACCAGAGAAAGAATCATTTTTACGTTTCCCCGCGAACCCGTGGCATCAACTGTCGTAACACCATAATTTTCTGCCTGCATAAAAGAGATGATCTCTTCCGTGGAGTCTTCAGTAGTAACAATGCGCAGGATCACCATACCGATTGAGAGTTTCTCCTCAATCACAAGGCCGATATAGGTGCCCAATGCAAATCCGAAGGCAAATGCCAGAAAGTTAGCGATATTGGAAAGATCCTTCATTACGACTTCTATGGCAAGGAGCCAGATCACAATCTCAAAGAATGCAATGATCGGAGCGAGATATTTGATACCCTTGGCGATATAAATAACACGGATTGTCTCCATGCTCACATCACAGATCCTTGCGAGAAATATCAGGATCGGCAGAATTACCCAGGTGTAGATTTCAGGATTGATAAAAAATGGCAATTTTTCGCCTCGTGCCCCTTTGGCGCATCGGAATTTTTTTATCCGTTGATCAAGGTGATTGCTGAACCTATATCAAGATTCTCTGGAAATACTAAAAAAGAGGGGCTCATGGGGCTGAATCGCTTATTACGCGTACAATCCAGCCCGGTTTACTTATGCATACTTTTGCGGCTCGGCATCAAATTTCTTTTTGCAGCCGGGAGCGCAGAAGTAATACTTTTTCCCCTTATATTCGCTGGTAAACTTTGCCGTTTTCTCATCAACCGTCATTTTGCAGATAGGATCAATCGCCAATGCTTTTACCTCAGTTATTTCCCTTTCTTTGCCTCGGGTAAATACTTTTTGAGTAACAGGGAAAGGCTTACGACTGTCACTGAACTGAGTGCCATCGCAAGCGCGGCAAGTTCCGGTTTGAACACAAAACCAAAGGATGGATAGAGCACTCCTGCCGCAACAGGGATAAGTGCGGCATTATAAGCAAAAGCCCAGAAAATGTTCCCTTTGATCCGTCCCATCACTTTTTTGGAGAGCTGGATTGCAGCAACCGAATCAAGCAGGTCATCCTTGATCAGGACCACATCTGCGCTTTCGATTGCCACGTCAGTGCCGCTGCCGATGGCAATACCCACATCTGCCTGCGCGAGTGCAGGAGCATCATTGATGCCGTCACCAACAAATGCCACGATCTCGCCTTTTTCCTGGAGTGTTTTTACTTCTGCAGCCTTGTCCTGCGGGAGCACTTGTGCAACCACCCGCTCAATCCCGATCTGGCGGGCAATGGCTTCCGCGGTACGTTTG
>DATMWO010000203.1:0-4561 GCA_035562475.1 Methanoregula sp. | reverse complement strand
GTGAAAGACCATTGGGGCACCGTGGTGGAGAAGGCTGTACCGGCCGCGGTGTCCGAAGAAGTACTGATGAGCGGTGGGATCCAGCGGACCCGATGCAGGATCCCTACCGTTTTCTCAGGGACGACGAGGAAGATCTTCCCTTCCCCGCAAATGATGAGTATATATGGCCCACACCCGATGACGAAGAGGACGATTGAAAAGATCTTTGTCGCTGACAAGAGAACCTGATAAAGGTAAACGGGAATAGTGATTCGCCCATTGAAAAACGTGATTGCCCGCGGAGGAAATTGCGTGATTCACTTTTTTGATTCTTTTCGGGTAATAGTGTGCAGGGGTCTTTATTTTATTTGGAGGGAAAGATTGTTCATCAAGGTGAGTATGGTCCCCCTGCACGGACACCGGGTAAAAAAACCTGAACAAAAAAATAAAAATAACGTTTGATTGCATACCCTGTCTGCAACGGGAAAACCAGGGGATTTGCCCTATTAGTTGACGTATTTCAGATTCTGTAACATGGGGATCTCTTTTTAAGGAGAGAGGGAAAAGAGATGCACCATGGCCTCACTTGTTGGTACCCTGTTGATATTTGCTATCGCGCTGATTATTTCAACGCTCATAATTTATGTTATTGTAAAGTTTTTTGGTGAAAGCGAAGGGATAACCACGGCACTTCTCGCTGCCCTTGTTGGTACGGTGATCTACACGGTCCTCTATGCTCTGCTGGGCCAGGGATTGCTCGCTGCATTCATAGCAGGGATCGCGTGGCTGCTGGCATTGCAGATGCTGTACTCAATGGGCTGGATCAAATCCCTGATCATTGCTGTTATCATCTGGGGAGTAACATCCATTATCGGATGGTTCCTGCCAACGCTCACCGGTCCCTTGTGAGTATCTCAAAGCCGGTTAAATCATTCACTTTTTTTGGCTTTGTAGAATTCTTTCCATTGCTATGAAATTCAAGATGCAGGTATGATGAAGGAGGAGACAGTGCCTGTCCCCCTGTACCACTCCTGCGCTGAGCGATGATGACGTGACACTTGTTCGGGGGTTATCGCATCGGGGGAGCAAACGCGGCGGGGGTGAAACCCCCTTGAGCGTTTAGCTTGTGATTGAGCATTTCTACAAAGTCCTTTTTTTTATTTTTTTTCAAGGAGTGGGACTGTTCGCCATAGGGTGCCACTCCTCGTTACCGGTTCCCCTATAAAACCGGATGCGATTATTTCTGCTTGTCTGGTTTCTCTCCTTCTAAGTGGAAGTGATGGAGTACACGGTGGAAGACCGGAGTCATAAAAATTGCTACCGAAAAGATCAGGACAAATCCGCAGTACATAGCATAAAATCCTGCGAAGATCTTTCCTCCATCAGTATATTGTATATTGACCGGTCCCATACCTCCCATGAGCATCGCTGCATTGAGGAATGCATCGACCGGGTGCAGGCCCTCAAATACCATATATCCCACCATTCCTATACCAAGGAGAACAGGATGATTCCCAGTGCCAGGAGTCCAAAAATTATGAGACGTTTGTAAAATTCCATCGGGGGAAGAAGAGTTTCGTCATGACGTTCGAAGCGTTCCAGTATCATATCAGTACCTGTAAACCTGACTGATCATCTGCATGGCTGATTAATCTGTTTTTGCCTGGGTTCGTCCTTCACTTACTTCAACAATGAGGAGTTATTCGGTAGGAAAAGGACCATTATTCTTTCCCGACTACGGCACTCAAATGACGTTACTTCGAGGAAAGACGGTATCATCATACCCGTGCTTTGTATTTCATGGTAGAGCAAAAGGAATTCTCGATTTAAATTGCCGTGGTTTTTTTAAAACCCACAGCCCTTTTTTCTGCAGAACCTGCTGTGCAGAGCGGGACTATTATTGAATATCGCTCACCCAAAAAAATTCTCAGCCTACTCTTTCACAAGGTCTTTCTTCCACGCCATTTTTTTGATTTTCTCATTGATATTGGGACTGTTTTCCATACGGTGCCAGTCAGCATTGCTCATTCCCATAAAAAAATCGCAGGACGAACATTTAATCCAGGCTTCAAACTGGTCAGGGAATTCTGCGTGGAGGGTTGGTTCCCCGCATTGGGGGCAGGTCAGTTTCTCCTGGCGGATTGAGGTGGTAACAATGCTCTCCCGGTTGTGGGGGACGACCTTTGGACCCCCCGGACCATGCTGTGCTTTCACGCCGGGATCTCTGGTCATGTTCTGTGCGGTGACATTTGCTTCAGTATAATCGGCTTTACCGGCCTTATCTTTTCCTTTGTCTGTCATTGTCGTCTCAACTCCTTATCCTGTGATGATTTTGTAACGAACGGTCATGCTCCTCATAAAATTATTGCCGCTGGTTCAGATAACGTCTATAAGTCGTGGAAGTATATCCGTCTACCCGGTAGTTGCAAAATTTGCATCAACCCGGAAATACCGGTGAATGGTTACGCAGGAAACCTGTCGTACCGGGTCCTGCACAGGGAGCCGGTAAGCGTCGCTTCTTTTCTGTTCCCCCCCGGTCGTTTTATTTCGTTATGTTTTCTTCACAAAAGGTTTTGATTGCTGACGTAAAATCCGGGCCATATTTTTCTAATTTGATCTCCCCGACCCCATGGATATTCCTGAACGTGTGCAGCCCGCAGGGTTTTGTGTGTGCCATTTCTCTCAGGCTTTTATCCGGAAAAATGACATAGGGTGGCACACCGGCTTGATCGGCAAGGGATTTGCGCAGGGTTTTTAAGTGTAAAAATAATTTTTCTTCGTGCGGGGTTGTGACGTTCTGCACGGGATGCAGGGATTTTTTCATGACACCCTGGTGGGGACCTGACAACCTGGGCACTGTATCTCCCATTCCTATACTATGGCTTTTTTGTGTCAGGCGAATGACCGGGTAGGTATCACCCGTCCTTGCCAGGTAACCCTGCCGGATCAGTTCACCAATCCAGGTCCTGATCTGGGAGGGGGTGAATTCTTTACCGGTAGCGTGTGCCGGAAGCCTGTCAAGATGATAATTCCGGACACGGGAGCTTTTTGCACCGGTCAGGACATCAGCAATGAGAGCGATTCCATACGGTGATGGCAACTGCTGAATGCACGCAACAATTTTTTTTGCAGCTGCAGTACCATCAATCGTTTCTCCAGGGTTATCGCAATTGTCACACGAGCCGCAGGGTTCCCCGGTGTATTCTTCCCCGAAGTAGTTGAGTAAAAATTTTCGCCTGCATGATGGGGATTCGCAATATTCCGACATATCCTGCAGTTTGCGGAGTGCAAGCCGTACGAAACGTTCATCGGATCCGTCACGTTGCAGCAGGGAGCGGATTTTACCCACATCCCCCCTGCTGTAGAACAGTATGCATTCGCTCTCACCGCCATCCCGTCCTGCTCGTCCGGTTTCCTGAAAATAGGACTCTATGCTCTTTGGCATATCGTAATGAATCACGAAGCGGACATCCGGTTTGTCGATACCCATGCCAAATGCAACCGTTGCGCACACAACAGCTGCATTGTCGTGAATGAATTCATCCTGGACGTTTTCCCTGACCTTTTTTGAAAGCCCGGCATGATAGGCCTGTGCCGGAAAACCACTTTTCCGGAGACGTTCCGCCAGATCTTCTGTCTCTTTTTTGCTGAGGCAATAAATAATACCGGAATCATCCCTGTGCTGCCGTATATAGGTAAGGAGGGTGTTCACTGCATCTTTCTTCGGGAGAACACGGTACTGCAGGTTTTTCCGGTTGAAACTGCCGATACATTCACGGGGAGCAGATAATCCAAGTTGTTGGGAGATGTCTTTTCTCACGGCGGGGATCGCAGTGGCGGTTAATGCAATAAGGGGGACTGACGGGAAGTGCTTTTTCAGTGCTGATAATTGCCGGTATTCCGGCCTGAAATGGTGACCCCATTCTGAGATGCAGTGTGCCTCATCGATGGCAAAAAGGCAGACCGGGGATTTTTTCAGGAAGGTGAGGAAATCCGGCTGCATACATTTCTCCGGTGAGAGGAATAAAAGCCTGATGCGGTTATTTTTCAGGTCTTCCTCAAGATTTTTCCGGTCACCGTATTCCAGTGAACTGTTGAAGGCAGCTGCAGGTATCCCCCGTGCATTCAGGTCGTCAACCTGGTCTTTCATGAGCGAGATCAAGGGGCATATGACAATAGTCAGGCCATGAAAGCACAGGGCGGGAAGCTGGTAGCAGAGCGATTTTCCGCCACCCGTTGCCATGATCGCAAGGGTATCATGACCTTCCAGGACAGAATCGATGATCTCTTTCTGGTGCGGTAAAAATGAAGAATACCCCCAGTATTTTTTCAGGAGTTCCTCAGGTTTATCCCCAGGTATCCACGGCTGCCGGCACTGATTTGCGGTTCGTTGCCCTGCAATGAACAATCTTACTCTTCCTGTTTATTCATAAGCCGGCTGTTCAGCCTTTTAAAGGGTATGAGCATGGGGTGAAAATAAGAAAGAAAACAATAGTTAACCATTCCATCCTCCTGTCCTTTTTTCAAGGGAGAATGCCAGAGGTCAGATCTTCCCTCAGTCCGGAAGACATCGGGGGGGTAC
>DATMWO010000202.1:0-3974 GCA_035562475.1 Methanoregula sp. | reverse complement strand
CATCAACAACTGCTCCCAGGAAAAGAAGTTTTCCTGGTTTAATATATCCATAGCCCGTCTGGGGGGAGGTTGGTTTTATGCCGAATGTGACAAGGTTTTTTCTGGAAAGTGGTTCTGCAGCACGAATCTGATCGAGAGCGGAATCGCCAAGGATGTGATCACTAGGGAATACTACGACGGTGTCAGAGGAAGAAAAACTCCGGATTCGCTGCATTGCCCATGCGATGGCAGGCAACGTGTTTTTCCCTACTGGTTCTGCAAGAAGATGATCATCAGAAATGGAGTATCCGAGCTCCTCAATCTGATTACGGGCGAGATACTGGTGGATTTCGTTGGTAACCACAAATATCCCCCCGGGATCTGAGAGCCGGTTTGCCCGTTCGTATGTCTTTTGAAAAAGTGAATGACCGTCAAGCGGTATGAACTGTTTGGGATAGTACTCCCGTGAGAGTGGCCAGAGTCTCGTTCCGACTCCTCCAGCAAGAATGATGGATTTCATGATGTATCCGCATATCCTGAACCGACTTAACGTGGTATCGTTTCAGAAATATATCACATAACTCTGTCCGGAGTCACTATTTAGAGGATTCGATCCCATAAAAGATAAAATGAAAGTACTTATTCCGTGCTTTCCGGATTTATACGCTTGTTGCCAGACAATTCAGCTCTATGGTCAAAGAACATCTGCAGCCAAAGCTCGGTACAAATAATCCGCCAGATTTCCGGAGAATACGAAGAGCTCCCTTCAATAAATTTGAGATAATCTCTTTTAACAGCATCAGCATCCCAGAATGGGCGTCCACGAAAGACAGAGCAATTAAGAATTTTCAGTATGAAGGGTTGCAGACTCTCCCCCATCCAGACTTCTTCTGGCGTAACAAATCCCATTTTATCCATCCGGCACCGGATTAATTCGGGAATAATTCCTTTAATTGCCCTACGTAGGGAGACCTTTGTCACACCGTTTTGGATCTTCTGCCTTAAAGGTAGTGATGCAATATACTCCACTACCCTGACATCAAGAAAAGGCACCCGGGCTTCGATCGAAAATGCCATCGAATTCCGATCCTCATAATGGAGGAGTGATGGTAAGTTGGTTGCAGTAAGTTCCCGGTGAAGTACTTCACTAAGGCTGCCATCATATCTGTTAATCTCTTCAGGATATCCCTTAAGCAGCTTCCTACGCCCTTTTCGAACAAGAAGCTGCTTTAGTGAAGAACCAAGAAAGCCGCGATGATATCTGAAACTACCCAATAATTCATAACATGCTGCCACACAGTGGAAGGTTCGCAAAAGACCACCAATATAGCTACTTTGGTACGCAATATAACCGGCAAGGAGCTCATCAGCACCCTGGCCGTCCAGCACTACTTTGACCTCCTCGCGAGCGATCCGCATCACACAATACTGAGCATAGATTGAGAGTGAACCAAACGGTTCGTCCTGCATGTAGACTAAGTGGTCAATATCGCTCCAGAGCTCTTCTGGCGAGGGCTCGGTTCGC
Source organism: Methanoregula sp. (assembly GCA_035562475.1). GTDB lineage: Archaea > Halobacteriota > Methanomicrobia > Methanomicrobiales > Methanospirillaceae > Methanoregula. Next base: position 2,470 of record DATMWO010000202.1, on the reverse strand, counting down.
CTGTTATTGACTCCGGTCGTTGCAATGATCTCATCAATATACCGGCTCTCGTCAAATCGCGTATCAGAGAAAACTGCGGAGAATGTTTTTTGGAGCGTTCCAACGCTCGCAGGAGTTTCCTCCCGTATCAGTTTGTTTATGAGAACCGTGAGAGTTGACGAATCGATGCCACCAGAAAGGCAGGTTCCAACGGCGACATCACTGCGCAGATGTACCCTTGTCGCATCATAGAGTAACGACAAGAGCCTCACTGCTGCATCATTATCAGTAACAACCGATTGGATATCAGAAGAGATATTTACATTCCAGTAGGGGAAAGGTACTCCAATACCTTTTTTTCCCACAAGTATTGCATGAGCTGGCTTCAACTGGAGAATGCCATCGAACATGGTTCGTTGCGAATGGTCAAGAACTCCCCAAGCAAGGAATATGCCCAATGTTGTGGGATCCGGTGATTTTCCAACGTCAGGATGTGCAAGAAGGGCCTTTATTTCTGAAGCAAAGAGGAACGTATTGTCGACATGAGTGTAATAGAAGGGTTTAATGCCGAAACGGTCCCGTGCACAGAAGAGTGTTCCCGATTTCTCATCAATAAGTGCAAATGCCCACATACCATTAAAATGGTTGAGGCAATCAGTACCCCATTCCTCATAGGCATGAAGAATAACCTCTGTGTCAGATTTTGACTGGAAGCGGTGTCCTTTTCGTACCAGATCCTGATGAAGCTCGATATAATTATAGATCTCACCATTGAATACTACCCAGAGTGTACCATCTTCGTTGGTCATCGGCTGGTGGGCATTGTCGGAAAGATCAATAATTGCAAGCCTGCGGTGGACAATACCTGTGCAACTACTAAGATGAATCCCCTCCCCGTCAGGTCCCCGGTGTGCAAGCCGTTCCGACATTAACGAGATAAGCCTCCCGTCCGGTTCCCTACCGTTGAAACAGTATTGCCCGGCTATCCCGCACATTATGGTAAAAAATGGACCCTGTATGATAAAATAGTTAGGTGAATAATCTGCACGTATGAAGGAAGCGTTATCTCTTTTTTGAAGATGTCGCTTTTCGTCTGGGTTTTACTTTGCTTACTCCTTTTGTCTCACAAGGTATGCAGCGTTCCATCTTCTCGTCAAAGATACGGTAGGAGTTCGCGAGCACCGATGAGTTGGATATCATACCAGCCAGCAGGATCACTTCCAGGATCTCTTCCCTGCTCGCACCCATTTTAAGAGCTGCCTGCATATGGTATCCTGTGCAGTGGGGACATTTGAGTGCTGCTCCTACGGCCAGGCTGATTAGTTCGACATATTTTGGATCGAGCGGGCTGGTCTGAGCCACCGTACCCTTATAGAGGAGATGGGAAATAAGTACTTCAGGACGTTCCCCCATCCGTTTGAAAATAAGAGGAACACGCCCATATTCTGCTTCAATCTCCTTCATCCACGTATCGGCCGTTACATCCGCGCCTCGAGCTACAATCTGTGCCAGACGCTCCTCAAATTCTTCTTTGGTTGTTTTTTCCATCATATCACCGTATTCGTTTCTGAAAATGGCAGAATTTTTACAAGGATATAGTCCCGCATCCGTGAAGGAACAATTTCAGAGAGATCGCCTAGCTTAATACCGTCTTCGATCTCGAGCATCCTGAGATCACCGGCAAATGTATCATATGGCAGCTTAACACGAAGCCCGGCCATCTGAACCGTTAGAGGTGTCGGAGAAGTGACCCCGTTTATCGCAGGGACTTTTTCCTTAATTATACCCATTAGTCTCGCTGGAGAAACAGAGAGGGGATCTTTCTGGATTTCTTCTCGCTTTTTTTCCAGTACCCTGATGATCTCAGTGATAATCTCATCGAGTTTTTCAAGCTCGTCTGCCTCTTTTGTCCGGCGCATGAACCTGCCGACATTGCCGACATAACCATCTACTGGTGGATCTATGATCTTTTTGAGGGTTTCTTTGTCCGGGCCCCCGCAGAGCACGATAGGGATCTCAATCCCTCTACGAAGAGTTGGCATTTTATATTCAATACAAGTCTCAAAATTACCCATAAGATATACTGCAATATCGTGTTCGTTGATTACATCCCGCTCCTCATCATTTAAACCGGCGATCCGTTTTCCCGGGCCACGTGCGAGACTGACCATATTGCTTTTGGCCCCTATTCGCCGCACATATTCAGCGATATCGCAGGAGGGGTGGGGCAGATGATGGATCTCAAGGCTCATACTGACAATCGCAATCTCTGTACCAACGAGTGGAGTATCAGTTACTTCCCCAAAAAGGGGTTTTGCTATCTGGCGGATAAGCTCAATATCATCACGGGGAACAAAGCACTGGAGCACTACCTCCGCCGCGATTACATGTTTTTGGATTATATACCCGCCGAGATCCTCAATCAGATCCACGATAATATCATGTTGGTAGATACCTCCCTTGTAGGTAATCGGGACAAGTGTCATGGTAC
>DATMWO010000201.1:0-4506 GCA_035562475.1 Methanoregula sp. | reverse complement strand
CACGGGACAACTGGAGGTCATCGATCAGTTTATCGAGTGCTCCCTTCCCGATCACTTCCTGCACCGATCCCCGCCCGATCCGCCGTGTTTCGACTACAATCGCCCGGTCTGCACTCGTGCTTGACCGGCTTTTTGCAAACCGGATAAAATCATCCTTGATGAATCCGGGGCCGGCAATGATCAGCGGACCGGTGATATCTGTGACCGTTGTAAGAATCTGTCCAAAAAAACCAGCACGGGTATCGGTATCCGAACCTTTCCCACTCCCCGACGTGATCGTGATAACACTCTCCGGACCATACTGGCGCAACCGGAAGAGTTCTGCTTCCCCTTCCTCAATGGTCAGGATATGGATTACTCCATACACAGAAGCCTTCACTGCCCGCTCAATTCGTTCAAGGTCGATGAGCCGCCATTGTTTGATAACGGAAATTTCAAAGCCGGTTTCCACATTGATCGTGTGATACGCTCCGGTATCCACGCCATGCTCAATGATCCCGGTGAGCCGGAGCCGGATGCCATGTTCGGAAAACTCAACCCGATCTATCCTGATGCCGAGCCGGACCGGTCGTTTTTCTGCTTTCTCCGGCCGTATTTTATCAGAAGCGGTATCAACACTCCTGAATGTTGTGGCAAAAACAAGATCGCCACTGGTTATGAGGTGCCGGAGGTGCCAGAGATCATCGATGCTCTCCGGGAATAACCGGATCTCGCCATACCTGTCCTTTAAATCACCATATTCAGCTTTCATGGTGTCCCACAATATCGGAACCACCGGGCGGTACGAATGCCGCAACCTGCGTTGTGTTCAGGATACCTTTGAGTGCTTTTTCTTCCTCTTCAGAAACGTTCTGTTTGAGAATGCGGAGCACTTTTTTGGCCACATCGTTGGGTTCGAACTGTCCCGGTTTGAGTTCGGTATATACTTTCGTTTTTCCTTTAATTGCCAGAGGCGGACCGCCAATGACTGCCGCGTGTGGCTCGAGCATCAGCCCGATTCCTACGGCAAGCGGTACGTTCCGGTAATAGGTGCGCTCCCCGCGGACAATAAACGAACCCCGGGAGATGAATTCACCGGATTCCGGAGTCTTGCTGACCTGTGAGGGGAGAGCACTGTACACATCTGCGGAAAAGTGCCCGCTCCGCCATGCGCCGGAATATGACGCAGCGAACTGTGCCACCTCATTCATGTGCTCTGTCTTCCCCTTGACAACCACGACACTTGCACCATGCACATCGGCATGTACAAACAGGTCCTGTCCTCCCATGTATTTTTTGACCAGTTCCTCGTTCTGTGAAGCATCCCGTCCGCCAAGTACGACAACCCCGTCGCTGGTAACAAACCAGCGGAACCGGTGGTACCACAATTTCTTCATGAAGGTAAATTCCCTCCGTACTTCCTTTTTCTTCGGCTGGGTTGTTTTCATCGCTCTGAGAGCCCCTTCTTTTTTCTTCCGGAATTTTTTAATCACGTCGTAATATCTGCCGGCATTCTGTTCGATCCCTTCATGGACAAAGATTTTCACCCGTTTCCCGATATCGATATCAACCGCTGCTTCTTCGGGATAGAATGCAACGATCTTTTTTACCTCCGGTGAATTATTACCCCGGAGTAATCTTTCAATCTCCTGCCATGAATGGGTTTTACTCGCACTGTCCAGTAAATGTATCACCTTTGACACAAACGCGTAATTCTCGTAAATCGCAGCAACAACTGCTTCTGTCTTCTCGATCTTTTCATCGAATTTCTTTATCGCTGATTTCTGGTATTTTAAGATCCTTTCTTCCTTGGTCAGTGTTGATTTGGCTTCAGCAGTTTTTCTCTCCGCTTTGGTCAGTGGATAAAAAGCCTCAAGGGCTTCAGAGAACGTTGAAAAATACTGAACCTCATCGTTGTCCCAGATATCGATGGGTTCGCAGTGTCGTGCAAAGATCCCCGGCTTTGGTGCATGTACTACCTGAAAAAAGAGGTCCTGCACTGCAGTAAAAATGGTTCCGGGATCAGCAGTACTTGCTGGCATTGTTTTATCCAGGCCGGCTTTCCGGCAGATATACTCGGCGTAGGTGCCCCCGAGCATACAGCCAATTGCAAGGCTCCGGACAAGGTCGCGCTCATCGTTCCTGATTGCAGATGCGAGATTTTCAAGGGATGCTGTTGGATCTGTTGGCCCCAGGACATAGAGTGCGCGGGGAACAATTTCCCGCTCTTTGAAGCGGTGGTGCCTGAGTGGTTTGATTATTGTATAGTTCTCTTCGGCCAGGATGATATTTCCTTCATCAAAAAGTTCGATAATGAGGCGGTAGATAAGATTTCCTTTCCCGATATCAAAGATCAGAATACGCTCAAGTCCGTGCTGGTGGATGGCAAGCACTTTTCCTCCGGACAGGTACTTGCGCAGAAACATGGCAAACTGTGGCGGATTTTTCGGGGGTTCCGGCAGGTCTTTTACCAGATGTGCTCTTCTCCCCGACTCGATAATCATCTGGTACCTGGCTTTGTTCTCTCCATTCAGCCGGATACTCATCGTGCGGGTGTCAAACTGGTAGACCTTGTCAATCCAGAGCGGTAACTTTCCGGACAAATCCCCGGTAACTGCCTTAACATCGATCCCGCTCATTCCCTGTTCTGATGCCATGAATGTACCAAATTACATATGGCTTGCGCACTAAAAAATAAGACTACTGGTGATGGGGATGACAGAAGAAGCACTGGAAGAAAAGCCTGCCCTGACAAAAAAACAAAAAACCAAGGCAGATAAACAGGCGGAACATATTGCCCGCATTAAACGGACACTTGTCGCGTCCCTGCTGGGTATTTTAACGGGGATCCTCTCGTACTGGTCGGGTGGAACTCCCAATGCGGCCGGACTGCAGGACAATGGATTTCTGGCGTTCATGCTGATGCTTGCAGGGGTAGTCGTCCAGAAACACATCTTCAGACTCCTTGGTATGGACACCTCGAAACTGGGTGCAAAAGACTGGTTATACCAGGGATTCATGACCTTTGCGTTCTGGTTCATGACATGGACGATCCTGCTGACCTCAGTATCCCCGGTACAACTATAATCAAATCTTTTTTGGGATTTTCATGAGAATCGCGATTGTCCACAAAGACCGCTGCCATGCAAAAAAGTGCGGAACCGAGTGTATACTCTACTGCCCGCGGGTGCGGACGGGGGACGAGACCGTTGTCATTGGCGAGGATGGCAAGGCATGTATCTCTGAGGAGCTCTGTGTCGGGTGTGGTATCTGTATCAAGAAGTGCCCGTTTGATGCAATAGATATTGTAAGCCTGCCAGAAGAACTCGAACACCCGACTCACCGGTATGGGAAAAACGGGTTTGCCCTCTACGGCCTCCCGATACCGGTTGAGGGAAAAGTGACGGGTATCCTCGGGGCAAACGGTATCGGTAAGAGTACAGCCGTCAAAATCCTCTCCGGCCAGCTCCGCCCGAATCTCGGGAACTTTGATACTGAAGTCGCCTGGGAAGAGATCTTCAAACGATATTCCGGTACCGAGCTCTTCGATTATCTCCAGACGGTTTCAAAAAAGATCCTGAAGATTGCGTCCAAACCGCAGTATATCGATTATATTCCCAATGTCTTTTCCGGCACGGTCAGGAAATTGTTACAGACAACCGACGAGCGGAATAAACTTGCAGAAATCCTTCCGGTGCTCAAGCTCGACACGATTCTTGACCATGATATCCGGACATTGAGCGGCGGGGAACTGCAGAGGGTTGCGATAGCAGCCTGTCTTGCACGGGATGCAGATCTGTATTTCTTTGATGAAATCACTCCTTTTCTGGATATTTACCAGCGGATTGCTGCTGCCAAGCTGATCCGCGAGCTGGCTACGCAGCGCCCCGTAGTACTTGTCGAGCATGATCTTGCGATTCTGGACATGCTCGCAGATACGGTGCATGTAGGCTATGGTAAACCGGCAGTCTTTGGTATCATCACCCGCCCCAAAGGTGTCCGTGTCGGTATTAACCAGTACCTTGAGGGTTTCCTCGTGGAAGAGAACGTACGGTTCCGGGACACCGCGGTTGTCTTTGAAAAACGGGCTCACGAAAAAGGTTCGGACCGGGAAATCCTCTTTGAGATCCCGGCAATGACGAAGGATTATGATTCATTCCACCTGACGGTGACCGGCGGATCCATCAGGGCGGGTGAAGTGCTGGGGGTCGTCGGAGCGAATGGCATGGGCAAGAGCACGTTTGCCCGGCTCCTTGCCGGTGATGAAACTCCCACGACAGGAAAAATCGAAACATCCCTCCGTATCTCGTACAAACCCCAGTATATCAAGGCAGACACCTCTGATACGGTCGAAATGTACCTCCGCCAGCGCACCACAAAGTTTGATTCTTCCCTCTATCAGCATGAGATTATCGAATCCCTGTCCCTTGCAGCAATTCTCCAGTCACCGGTTGATTCCCTGAGTGGCGGAGAGCTGCAGAGGGTATCTATCGCAGGGTGCCTTTCGCGGGATGCCGACCTCTACAT
>DATMWO010000200.1:0-6057 GCA_035562475.1 Methanoregula sp. | reverse complement strand
AGCCATGGAATTGTATGTTTCCCATGGCATGCCGGAGGACCAGGCAGCGGCAGAGATCAAGCGAAAAATAGTTAAATGTTTCGATGATCCCAATGTATCCTCTTTACTCCTGGGGGCAATCCTTCTTGAAGATGAACTTTTCTGCAGGCGAAAGGATTCAGAAATTGCAGATGATCCGGTTTTTCTGTTAAGCGATGAAATTATCGGAATGGCGATAGCGGAGTGCATCGGGGGGACCTATGCCCGGTTTGAGTTTACCCGGTATGACCAGAAAAAGCCCGGGATATTATCAAAACTCGGACCATTTCTCGATGATGCCATAGCTGGATTGATTGCTGGATGCACCTCACGCTTATACAGCGATTGTGTATGAAGGCTCTCATCTCCCTGCTCCAGTTCACTACCATACTCCCGCTGGGTAAACCGCAGGATCTGGAAACCTTTGCCCGGCATTCTTATATCTACCCGTGTGCCGGTTATATCATTGGCGGTCTTACTGCACTGGCGGTTTTTTTCATTGCAGACCAGACAATTGCTGCCGCAGTTGCTATAGCATGCATCCTCCTGATTTCAGGAGCCCATCATTTTGACGGATTACTTGATCTCGGAGACGGCCTGATGGCTCACGGAGACCGTGAGAAAAGAATCAGGGCCCTGACAGACCGGAATGTCGGAGCAGGAGGTATTGCTGCTGGGATTACCGTAACAATTCTGTTGTTTGCAGGACTACAGGCATCATCATCTCTCATCATTGCGATAATCATCGGCGAAGTCTGTGCAAAATTTTCTATGGTGCTTCTCACAACCTATGGCACTCCGTTCAGGGAGGGCCTGCATAGTTATCTTCACCAGTTCTCGAAGCCATACTTCCCGTTCATTGCAGCACTGTTCTGTGTGCCGCTTGTGTTTCTTCCGGTGTCTCCAGGCAAACTTGCTGGTGCCGCTATCGCGATGGTGGTATGCCCGGCAATTCTCTCTCTTATTTCAAAAAAGTTGTTTGGCGGAGTTAATGGTGATATCGTTGGTGCCTCAAACGAGATCACCCGTGCATGTGTAATCCTCGCCATTGCTCTGATCTGATTTTCCTGTCACAACATCATATTTTATTACCCGATTCCCCTCATTACTGTTTGATGCGTACGAATTTTGGCGTTCATATGAAAGGCGGGATAATCACCGAAAGAGATGCAGAGTTTTGTACTGTCCGTATACGAGCACCAGCAGGTATTCTGTCTGTAGAGCAGGTTCGTGGGATTGCAACGATCGCAAAGAAATACGGATCAGGCACTGTTCACTGTACTACACGTCAGACTATTGAGATTCCCCATGTCGATCCAAAATCACTTAAAAAAATCGAAAAATCTCTGGAGAAAAACGGCACTCCTGTTGGATCAGAAAGAGATGAGATTGTCAATATCATAGCATGTCCCGGTATTGAACGCTGCAAATTTGCCAATATCGATACTATAGGTCTCGCAAAAAAGATCGATCATAAATTATTCGGTAAGGAAATGCCCGTTAAAATGCGGATAGCCATATCAGGATGCCCGAACGCCTGTACAAGTCCAATGTTAAATGAGATTGGAATAATGGGACGAATCCGACCCTTGAGAACTGCAGGACTCTGTACCGGTTGCGGTACCTGTGTGGAATATTGTAAGGAAAACGCCATTATCATAAAAAATGGGATCTCAATTCTCGATCCTGCCAAATGTGTCCAGTGCGGTGTTTGCATCCAGTCATGTCCTTTCGATCTCCTGAAAGCAGAACATCGCCATTACCTTATTCTTGTGGGAGGAAGACGGGGACGACACCCCCGTATCGGGAGGGAACTGCTCACCCTGGAAAGCGAAGACCACGTCATCTATGTTATTGAAAAAATTGTAAACTGGGTTTATCGCCGCGCGTGGAGCGGGAGGTTGCTTTCTGAACAGCTTGATGAACTCCATTTTGAAAAATTCCGTCAGGAAATTTTACGGGAAACTACGGAAATAACGAAAAAAGAGCCGGGTCTTTAACACAGGTTCTTTTCAAAAAAAATAAATGGCGGGGTAACCTGGTAACGAGTGCCAAAACTCTTGATCCTGCCATCGTCCTTATCAGTAGAGCCCTCTGAATCCCTGGTTTTCATCGTCATCACAGTCTAACGACGACCCATCACGGATAAGTGTATTAAACATCATTGCAGCATTCATCAGGGAGTCATCATTCGCGGTTCCTTTCTTCAGCTCAGCCAGTACCTGTATCTGTGGAGAGGGAACCAGCCGTTTTCCCATCCAAATCCCTTTGCAATGCCGGCAGTAGGCACAATGACTATACACAGAAATATCACCATCGGCACATGACACCGTGACCCGGTTCTTTTTTTCGTCCCGCTGAAATGACAATGTCTTCATAGTGAGAACGTATTCAAGCATCAGATATCATAGTGTCGATGCATTATTTTCATCGGAGAACCGTATTTTTTGAATCGAAATAATTTATATAGATGGGTCTCATATATGTAATACTCGCATAAACTGACTGTAAGCGGACAGTCCCAAACATTTTGGAGGAAAAAAATGGCATCTGAAAAGCCCCATATGAATCTGGCTGTTATCGGACACATTGACCACGGCAAGTCTACAACCGTCGGGAGAATGATGTTCGAGACCGGTGCAGTACCTGCACACATTATTGAAGGTTACAAGAAGGAGGCTGAGTCAAAGGGAAAGGCAACCTTTGAATTCGCCTGGGTTATGGACAACTTAAAAGAAGAACGTGAACGTGGTATCACCATTGATATCGCCCACAAGCGATTTGATACCCCGAAATTTTATTTCACGGTTGTCGACTGCCCGGGACACCGGGACTTCGTCAAGAACATGATCACCGGCGCATCACAGGCTGATGCCGCAATTCTTGTCGTAGCAGCCCCCGACGGGGTTATGGAACAGACAAAGGAACATGTCTTCCTCGCCAGAACCCTCGGAATCTCCCAGATTATTATTGCAATCAATAAGATGGATGCAGTAAAATTCGATGAGAAACGCTTCAATGAAGTCAAGAAAGACCTTTCAGACCTCATCAAAATGGTGGGTTACAAACCCGATGAGACCCTTTTTATACCAATCAGCGCATTAGGTGGTCAGAATATCAAGGTAGTCAGCCCGGAAACACCCTGGTACAAAGGCCTTCCACTTATTACTGCTCTTGACACCTTCAAATCGCCGGATAAACCAACTGACAAGCCACTCCGTCTGCCAATCCAGGATGTCTACAGCATCAGCGGGATCGGCACGGTGCCGGTAGGTCGCGTGGAAACAGGGATTATGAAAAAGGGAATGAAAGTGTCTTTCATGCCCGCTAACAAGGATGGAGAAATCAAGTCCATCGAAATGCACCATGAAGAAATCCCCCAGGCAGTCCCGGGCGATAACGTCGGTTTCAACGTACGGGGTATCGGAAAGGGAGATATCCGCCGCGGTGATGTCTGCGGACCTGCAGAAGCACCACCTACTGTTGCAGAAGAATTCACTGCCCAGATAGTCGTGCTCCAGCACCCGAGCGCTCTCACCGTTGGGTACACTCCGGTCTTCCACTGCCACACTACGCAGACGGCATGTACGTTCATGGAGCTCAAAAAGAAACTCGATCCTCGTTCAGGTCAGACAAAAGAGGAAAATCCAACATTCCTCAAGACCGGGGACGCTGCAATTGTTGTTGTCAAACCAACTAAACCGATGGTTATCGAGACGGTCAAGGAGCTCCCGCAACTTGGCAGGTTTGCTGTACGGGATATGGGTACAACGATTGCCGCAGGGATGTGTATCGCCATTCAGGCAAAACAAATGAGATAATTTTTTTGGGGGAAAATCACATGCAAAAAGCCAGAATTCGCCTGACAGGAACTGATTTTAATAAAGTAGAGATGGTCTGTGATAAAATCCGCGAGATTGCAGAACGCACAGGCGTAAATCTGGCCGGTCCGATTCCGCTCCCAACCAAACGGTTGGTTGTACCAATTCGCAAGAGCCCTGACGGGGAAGGAACTGCCTCCTGGGACCGCTGGCAGATGCGCATTCACAAGCGCCTCATCGATATCGATGCCGATGAACGGGCACTCCGTCAGCTCATGCGCATTCAGGTGCCAAAAGATATCGGTATTGAAATTGTATTAGAGAGTTAAGGGTGCGGCGTGCAGCAGGCCGCTGAATTATCTCAGAAAATCAAACATTTTTTTACTTTTGAAAGAATTTTTCTTTTCATTTTTATTCTTGCGGTTTTTATTCGGTTCTGGCATCTGGATCTCAAATTGCTTCATCATGATGAGGCTATTCATGCATGGTTTTCCTATGAGCTGCTGACAAAAGGCACATGGATATATGATCCAAGTTATCATGGACCGTTTCTCTATTACGTAACTGCCGGGATGTTCTCCCTTTTTGGAGATTCAGACCTCGTCGCCCGGTTACTTCCTTCACTCTTTGGAGCCCTTCTCATACCACTCGTATATTGTATCTATCGCATTGGATATATCGATAAGAAACAGACCCTTTTAGCGGTTCTTCTTCTTGCTCTTTCTCCCGATATGGTATACTTTTCCCGATTCCTCCGGCATGACATCTTCATGCTCTTTTTTACATTCCTCCTCCTTGTCGCTATCCTGTATTATTTTGAATACGGGCAAACCAGATTTGCGATCATTGCAGCTATAGCCATGGCTGGCGGGCTCTCTTGCAAAGAGGAGATGCCGGTCATCCTTCTCATCTTTGCCTCATTCTTCATCTATGCAGTATGGCGGGGAAAATTCAAACTTCCTCACGACTGGAAATATGATTGTATTTTCGGAGCTTTTATCGTTATCGCGATTATGAGTGTTCTGTATTCAGCATTCGGTTTCCATATCGAAACGCTTGTCGGCCAGAATTTCGCCCTGAATACAACCGGCTGGTATAAAGCTGTTGAGCACTGGACAGCGATGCATAACCAGCAACGTTTGGGAGGGCCCTGGTTCTATTATATCCCGCTTTATTTGTTGTACGAATTGCCGATCTTTATCCTTGCAATGATTGGGACTGTGCAGTTCGTGTTTAAAGACTTTAACAGGTCCCTGTTCATCAGACGTTTCAAAAACTGGTTTACCTATCGTGGTTCCGTGCTCCCTACTGCTGAACTTGCCGCAATGACTCTGCAGCAGATTAAGACACCGAGACATAATCACTCCAGATCTGATGCATTTTTCGGATTTTGCATATACTGGATGATCATGATGATGGCATTTTATGCAGTTGTGGGTGAGAAAGTGCCATGGTTAATCATCCCCCAGCTGCTCCCGATGTGCTTTGTCGCCGTGTACAAGCTGAACTGGCAAAAGATGGTTTTTGCTCTCGCTGGATGTCTGTTCCTCATTCTCATGACGTGGCACGTGGCATTCATTCCTGCAGATATCAATGAACCGATCGTCCAGGTACAGAATTCCGAAGATCTGCGAGATGTCATGCGTCTTATCGATGCTTCCGATACTGTTGTCGTTGCATCACAAAATTACTGGCCACTTCCCTGGTATTACCGGGGCGATCAGTGGAATAAAATCAAATTTTATGGTGATACCACGGATGAACAAACCCTTATCCAGGGTAAACCCGGAGTAATCATACTTCACGATGCAGCCAGTTATCCCTCCATTCAAGGTTATGACAAGAATACGTACAAACTAGGTTACTGGTTTTCATTCTATGACAACGAAAACCGGTTGATCGATTATTATCTCCACCGGGATGGCAGAATGGGAAGTATAAATATCGATGTTTTTACTCCCCAACAGGGTTCATGAAGGCATCATTTTTGGTAATTTCTCTTTTTTTGAGTACCGTGTTATTTTAGCACCTGCTTTTTTCATAAAATCTTCAGCAAATAGTACACCAATCAACAGGTATCACGCTCCAGGGGGATTCGTTAAAGCCTCCACCCCCGCCGCTCTGTGGCGACCCCTGCAATACGATAGACCGGTATACAGGAAACATCTCACGAAAAAGTGATGCCTGAGAGAATCATCATCACTTTTTTCATTTCGGT
>DATMWO010000199.1:0-2386 GCA_035562475.1 Methanoregula sp. | reverse complement strand
GCCGTTTTGAGCAAATAAAAAAGAGAGGACCAGATCCTTAGATCTTATAGGTAATACTGGCAATGCCATACGGCGTTGAATTCTTCGCAGATACTAAAGATTTCCCGTTTTTAAAGAGCTCAACGGTGATTTCGTGCTTTGTTGACCCATCATCTTTTTTAAAGGTCGCCGAAACGTTTCCCGTTGCATTGGCGATTTCGTAGAGTTTAACACCGGAATTTGGAATGGGTTTTATCATCACGTTGTTGACGCCATAGGTGCCAGAAAATCCACCAATATAACTGACTTTGACATACACTCCGGTAACAGGAATAGTAACCTGTGTTGTTGGCTTAACCGTCAGAGTACCGGATACCTGCGTCTGTTGGGTACTGGATCCTGTCGGCTTCGTGGTAACCTGGGGTGTAGATTGCTGACTTGTACAACCACTTATCAGTACAATTCCAACAAGGGACAGAATTACTAAGACCACTACCCATTTTCTAATCATAAAGATTCCTCTTTGAAAATACGTTCAGCAATATGCAAGAGTTGTCCCACAAATCCCTTCTGTTTCTCGTCATGAATATACCTCATCATACTTGTCTGTTGATATATAAGGAATAAATGGGCGAAATACTTTGTTGTTACAAGGGCTCTTTTTTGCATCCTGTTACAAGTTGAAAAAAACCAGACCCCGTAAAAAAATTACCCTTTTTTCATACTCGCTATGAGCGCTTCTCGTAAATCCTTGAAAGGGACATTGTATTTTTTTGCGAGCAGAACCAGTGCTGCCGCCGGGAGAAGATTGCCATCAAACCGCTCTTTGATGATCCTGTTCATTTCGGAAACGACTTCGGTTTCCTTCATCCCCTGTGCATGAGCAATTCTGCCAATCAGTTCCTGCGATGGGTCATTGCGCTCAAAAATTGAAGAAGTGGGTTTGAATCCAACGGGAATGATAATCTCCCTGATGTCGAAGCGGGGAGAGAAAACGCCATTCGCCTGACCGATAAGTCCGTCTTCCTCGGCCCGCTGCAGTAGCTGATTCGCCTGCTCAGTGCTCATCCACTTTCGATCAAGCGCGTAATAATATACCAGCTCGTTCTTTCTCATCCCGGTTTTCCGGGTGTGTTTGAAAGGTGCTGCAACTGTGATCCGGATCGTCACTTTGAGGCACCCAGAAGGATATTTTTCAGGTCAAGCGCGTCCAGTCCCTCGCCCCGCCCTTCCTTTGCAATATCAATGTCGGTCCTTGACACCTGGTCGGTCAGTCTGATATAAAAGACGTCATTTGCAATCGGAACCTTTCCACCACCGCGAAGTGCAAGTGCGAGCAGCGATACCTGCATATCAACAGCTTCCGTGATCATTCCCGGGCGCAAGACATCCGGTGTAATGTCCCCAAATGTCGCCCGGTCGACTGCAATCTTCACCTTTGTCTTTACCTTCACCAGTTCCTTTCCGGTCGTCTTGGTGGACTCTGCATTATCAAGACCGGCAATATGTTTCAGCGTGTCGTTAAACGGCATTCCCATTGCAAATGAGAGATCCACCCGCTGAGGAAATCGATAATAGATCCTTCGCATGATTAGACTATGTGCAGGTCTTAAAGAAAAAAGATTGCTGAATACCAGTTTTAACCATTCTTCAAATTACCGTGATATGGTTTTTAATACTGGTGCATTCTCAAACGGGAAAATGCAGATAAAGCCTGAAAAAATGATTTTAAAAAGTCTGTTTCTTGAGGTTTTTTTTTAGTTATTCGAGTAACACCGCATTAATCACGCCGTCCTGACCCGGGCGGCTCATGATACGGGCATTTCCGATCTCTGTCTTGATGATGGCACCTTTCGTCAGAAGATTTCGCCGTACATAGTTCGGGTTCGCCCCATTCTCAACAACACTCGCGATCGTAACTTTTTTGCACTCACCGTTTTTGAGATTGGTCACGTTTGCAAAGCTTGCACGAAGCGCACGAACTTTCTGGTTTGCGCCGGTAGTACGGATATTCTTTCTCCGGTCTTCACCGATATGGGTATCTGCGGGTGCTAGCCCGATCTCCGTTCTCCGCTTCATCTGTGCCGGGCGGCGTCTGCCACCAGTCACCTTTCGTACTGATTCTCCCTGCCACTGCATAATGTCACTCTCAATAATATTTCTACGGAAACCTGTCCCGAAGATGGTGCTCTATATATTCCCTTCAGAATTATTTATAGTATTTCCCGATTGCTTCGTGTTCCCTTCCACACCCATACGGATTAGCGAGAGGGATTTTGTTTAAACCTCCTGAAATCCTTGGCAGGAAACAAGTGATCTTTTCTCCGTTCTTGCATTCGGTTTTTTAATTTTTTATGAGAGAATTGAATCAAGAAGTGCCGTAATACCATCACCGGTCTTCAGGTTG
>DATMWO010000198.1:0-5785 GCA_035562475.1 Methanoregula sp. | reverse complement strand
GATGAAGTGGTGCAAAAAGATATGATCACGATATATTTTGACGGATTATGCAGGCCAAAAAACCCCGGTGGCGTTGCAACGTACGGATACGTGATTTACAAAGATGGAGAAAAAGTGAAAAGCGGATGCGGGGTGGTTGGCGCTGGTGCAGGGATGACGAACAATGGTGCTGAATATTCTGCATTGAAACATGCGATGGAATGGGTAAGCCGGAATAGTAATGATGACGAGATTGTAATCAAAGGTGATTCCCGGCTGGTCATACAGCAGATGAATGGTACCTGGCAGATAAAATCGGCAACCTCAAAAAAGTTTGTCCCGGAAATCCGCAGGTTAATGGAAGGCAGGAAAACAAGATTTGTCTGGATACCCAGAGAACAGAATGCGGAAGCCGACCTGCTCTCGAACATTGCATATAGTCAGTCCGGCGGGGAACCTCCTTACCGTGCCGGATAAAACGGGTACAGTACAGGGGTTACCGGATTGCCTTGTCCAACAGGCTTATGGTTCGATGAAAGACATAGAAAGAAGATGGCTGATAAAACGTATGAATCATTGAAGATTGAGAATATCGTTGCATCCGGTGTAATCTCCGGGCCTATAGATCTTGTTAAGTTTTCAGAAAACGTCGAACATTGCGAACTCAATAAAAAACGGTTTCCCGGTGCAGTATACCGGATCCCTGATCCCAAGATTGCATGCCTGGTCTTTTCGTCAGGTAAGATAGTCCTCACCGGTCTCAAGAACCAAAAGGCGCTTGCAGACGGACTTGCTATTATCATCACTTCGTTACGATCGGTAGGTATTGAACCTCTTAAAGAGCCCAGAGTTGCCGTCACCAATATGGTCTGCTCCTATAATCTCGGGAAATACATCAATATCAATAAGTTAAGCGTAACACTCAATCTCGAAAATATTGAGTATGAACCCGAACAGTTTCCCGGGCTTGTTTACCGGCTCAAAGACCCAAAAATCGTGGTTCTGATCTTCTCTTCAGGAAAGATCATTCTCACGGGTGGCAAGAACCTCAAAGACGTCAAGAAAGGGCTTGATATCCTGGAAGAAAAGCTCGCAAGTGTCCTGTAAACGAGAGAATAATTTTTGGATGTGCTGATGCGTCAAAGATTGTGTTGTCGTATGGCGTGAGTCCTCTGAGTTCCTGTTAATGGTGGGGACTCTTCTTCCCTTTCCATTTTCACGCCCTGCTCCTCACCTATATCTCCCCCGCACGCAATCCCTGATCAGGATTCTCATGATTCTCACGGACCTCCTCCTCCCCGTTCTCGCGTTCATTCTCGGCCTCGTCGCCGCGTACCTCTTCTTCCGCCAGCAGATCAGCGCAATCGAAGGGCGGGCACGAAACGATCTCGAACGCTGGAAGCTCGAATGCACCAATGATATCCGGAAAGATTCCGTCAACCGCTCGCGTTCAACGCTGAAGGGCAGGATCTCCGAGCAGATGGCCCCGTTGTTGCCAGAGTTTCCTTTTGCTACTGCTGATGCCCGGTTCATCGGCAACCCGATTGACTTTGTGGTTTTTGACGGGTACACTCAGGTGAAAGACGAGAAGGGAGATACGATCAGTGTCGTGCTGGTGGAAGTGAAGAAGGGGAAGGGGAAGCTCACGCGGGAAGAGGGACTGATCAAAAAAGCGGTTGAGGAAGGGCGGGTTTCGTGGCGGACGATTTTTTTAAAGGATGAGGAAACGGGAGGGAGTTCCCTTTAAGGAAGACGGTTTGTTTACCGGAGTAACCAGGAAAAAAAGAACATCAGGATTTCTTTGGCGGGATTGCCAGCAGGTCATCGGGTTCCTTTGCTTCCTTCTTTGCCATTGACATTCCTATGAACGACACAACAAGAGCGGTGATCATTATACCCCCCAGCAGGATGGTTTTGGAGGTGGTGTCCGGCAATGCGATGGCGAGTATAAGGAATATAGGAATAAGACCGATTGCGATTATTTTCATATGGATCTCTTGAATGTTCATTGTTGAATCCCTCCCTTTCTTTTATCTTATGAAAAACAATAGTTCATTCGGTGCAGAACCTCATGTATGTTTCGAGCGTGTCATAGTGATTCGTATTCTTGGCTGCCTTCTTTCTTCTTTGCTTGTAATTTTTCCAATTATCTGAACAGCGCCCTTATCCGGTTGGGGTGTCATGTTCCATCGTTATTACGGCTTTTCCCTAAGTGAACGTTTCAAGTTCCGGGCAAACTCTCCTGCACATCTGATGTTATCGTGATTCCCAATTTCCATCATCCCACACCTTAAGAATATCAAAATCACGCTTCATTGTCGCCCTGCTCAGTGCCTGTGCCCGGCTCAGCATCCGTTCCTGGATAAAATCATATTCACAGAGAATTTTTGTGTTCCGGAGCAATGTTGCCCGGATAGGATGGTGCCGGTAGATGACACTTTCCTCGCGTTGGAAATACCATTTTATTCTCCGGAAGGTGAGCCAGTCAAGTTTCATGGCCAGCGTAGCATGGAACCTGAATTCATCAGCAGAAACCAGATCATAGCTCCGCAATGAGCAATACGGCCGGAGTGCCCGGGACAACTGATACCGGAATTGTTTCAGGTTCTCATCAGGAGTAATAGTGACAAAAACAACGTTTGAATCATCAAAAAATCCGTAACCCCCGACCTCATATTTTGGAATCACTTTCTGGTTTGTACATAGTCTGGTAAAATCTTCGATGAGTTTTTTTTCATCGGTAGTAGAAAAAGGTCCGGCCAGGGTGATATGCGGGATAACCCGGTTGTTCCCGAGATTGAATCTCTCCCCTAAATGATCGCTTAAATTGCGAATCTGGTGCTTTACAGAACCCATCAGGCGGATATCTATCAGGTAGCGGGTCATGTCTCACACCAGAATACAACTGCCGATCTCCTGCCTCATGGTTCTCTTGCGAGGACTGCAGGGGTTCCAAAAAATTTCCCGTACCGGGTCACCTCTGATTCCACAGCCTCCAGCTCTTCATCATCCAGGTTCCGGAAAGGTTTCAGGCTAATCTCGATTGTTTTTTTCTTTAATGTCCTTTTCCAGGTGCCTGCTACTCTCCCGTTTACAATGATAACTGCCGTCAGGGCATTCCCATGGGAAATCATTCGCTCAATGTCACGTGTTTGGCTGATATAGCCTCTGTCTTTATAGGCAATCGTGTATTCGTCATAGATTGACAATAAAAATACTGAGGGTGAATCCCGGGCAGTCATCTCCGTTTTGGGAGTGAAAAAATAGGTCCTCCCGTCAAGTGTTACCTGTTCCAGCCCGGATTTGATCCGGTCGAGGGCGTATCCCGCTTCTTTTTCAGTAAGTCCCGACCACCAGGAAAAATCCTTCAGCTGGGCAGGCCCGTGACTGATAAAATATTTACAGGCTAATTTTTCAAGGGCTTTTTCCCGATCAAACCGTGTCGATCCTCCTACACGTTCTTCCAATAGGGCATAGGTAAATTGTTTTCCACGCCGGGGCCCGCTGCAGATCAATCCATCCAGCTCTGCCCACATAATGATGTGAGCCAGGCGCTGGACATCGGTGTTGATACCAGCGTTCGCCAGCATCGTCTTCAACTCCAGCCGGGAGAGATGGGTGTGACCCTCTAATGCTCTGACGATCGAGGCATTGCTCTTTTCAAACAATGCCTCATTGAGCCCGAGCCTCCGATTGGAACTTGCGAGTAATGATTTCACCCGTGGTGCCGTCAGCTCGAGCATCCATCGGATATCTTCCGGCATGATAAAATGCCATGTGGGACGCATGACATGCGTGCGGAGAATTGTACCGTTGTTAAAGGCATTTTCAATATCTGCATCGGTCGAGTTTTTTACACGAATCCCGAGTGCCCATTTTGCGGCAGTGAAATCCTGTGCCTGAACAGCACCTAAGTGAGTCACTACGTCCCCAGCACTCATAAACGGAGAATAGCTTAAGCCCGTGTTATGGAGACGGCAGTTGAGAATTTCCGAGCCGTTCATTTTTTAGCCTTCGCACTCGTCTTCCAGATATCGTTGAACAGGACAAAAACACCCTGCTGAACTATATGCAGGAGGTGGAAAAAATCTTTGTCTTGCCAGAGTGCGGTACGGTGCAATCAGATCAAACTGGCTCTCCAGATATCTTACCAGGGAATGAATCGCCCGTTTATTTCTGTGTCCGCCTTTACTCCCGGGATTGACCAGCTCGGCTATCATTTGGGATACATTGCCGATCTGTCCTTTATCTCAAAGTTTTTATTCCCTCTTCACCTATTGAGGTTTCGTGAATATCTGATGCCGGCGATTGTTCATTTTGATGTACCAACAGATGATGTTGAGAGAGCGAAGAAATTTTATTCAGCGCTTTTCGGATGGCAATTCCAATCCTTCCCCGAGATGCAGTACAATCTCTTTACCACGACAAACCTGGATGGAACCATGGGGGTCGGCGGCGGCATGGGAAAGCGGATGGATTCCTCGCAGCGTATCATGAATTATTTCGGGGTTCCCTCCATTGACGCCGCGATGAAGCAGGTTAAGAGCCTCGGGGGAAAAGTCCTTACAGAAAAGATGGTAGTGCCCGGCATGGGATTCCTTGCAACCTGCATGGACACCGAGGGAAATTTGTTCGGGCTCTGGGAAGAGACCACTCAGGCACGGTAAAGAGATTTGTTTCGTTACAGGTTCAGGTCAAAAAGAATGCAGAAAAGATGCAGATTACTTCACGTGGCAAAACTGGTCCTGACGCTATAATTCTCTGAAGGGAATACGAAGTATACAAGTACGCCGAACCCGTTCGCACCAGAATTCAGGTTACATGAGATCCTGTCCTGGGGATGCCACCTGTCACCTGTCCCTGACAATGCCCTGGATGTTCCTTAAACCATCTCACGGAAGATTACCATGAAAACTACCATCTATTATTTTACCGGCACCGGCAACTCGCTTGCCGCTGCAAAAAAGATCGCCGCAGTCCTGGGAGACTGTGATCTTGTTCCCATTGCTTCGTTGCAGTCTACAACCGCGGACATAACCCCTGCCGCTGACCGGGTTGGTATCGTAAATCCGGTATACTTTGCCGGCCTGCCGGTTATGGTAGCCGAATTTGCCAGGCGCCTCAATCTCTCGAAAGCAAAATATGTGTTCTCCCTCGTTACGTTCGGAGGTTCCGGGGCGGCGCCTGCATTACAGCAGCTTGACAGCATTTTAAAGAAGCGGCGGGAACAAGGGCTGGATGCAGGATTCATGGTTAAAATGCCCGGTAATTATATCCTGATGTACGGTTCCCCGACAGGGGAGAAACAGGAGAGAATTCTTACCGCGGCCGATACACAGATTGCAGAAAGTGCGGCTGCAATCATCCGGAACGACATCCTTCCCTTGCCTTCTTCACTCCTGTCCGGTATACTGCATTCAATAGCATACCCGAGGTTTGTATCCCACGTCCATGAGGATGACCGGAAATTCTCGGTGAATGAGAAATGCACGTCATGCGGTATCTGTGCAGCCATTTGCCCGGCGGGAAACATCGGGATGGTTGACGGAAAACCTGTCTGGAAACACCACTGCGAACTCTGCTGCGGGTGTATTCACCTCTGTCCGACAGAAGCAATCCAGGCAGGTTCCCGCACTGCTGCCCGGCAGCGATACCATAATCCTTCGGTCAGAATTGAGGACCTTAAGGGACATTAGGGAAGAGACCCCCCAGGCCGGATATCCGTCCGTACCCGTGCCCCTATTCTCTCCCCATTTTTGTCAGTATGGTTTGATTGGTAGGATAGGGTCTAGTGCCTGACGCAGAA
>DATMWO010000197.1:0-2907 GCA_035562475.1 Methanoregula sp. | reverse complement strand
CTTTAATGCCGGTTCGATTCTGACAGCCTGTTCATAGCGAACACGTGCCTCTTCATGGTTGCCAAGCTGTGTCAGGCAGTTGCCCATTTCAAAGAGTGCCTTTGAATAACGGGGAGCAATCACCATTGTTTGTTTGAGATATTTCAGTGCACTTTCGGGCTTGCCCGACCTGAACATCTCCATAGCTTTTTTGTAGAGGTATTGCGCCTCAATAGGTACGCCTTTTGCATAGATATACTTCCATCCCATACCACACCTCTCCTCGGTCGTCACTCACCACGAACAACGACCAAATTATCTGAGTATTTTTATATATTAATAAATATGCACAGCAGATGTGAGAGGCAGATATGACGCGTGCACTGCAATGCAAAAAAGACCGGGGAAAAGGTGAAGGGTACAAACAGCAGCAGGATCGAATGCAATCCCTGCGTGTTCAAGTCAACAGAACACAAACCCGGATGCCGTCTTCTGGGGAAGGATAATCACGTTCTCTTTAGTATTTTCCATTACCCCATCCCTATTCCTTATGACCTTTGTACTCTGAATACGTAGTACAGATGATCGATCCCGCCACCCTGCCGGGCAACCCCGGCTGCTACCTTTTCTCCGATGCGGACGGCACGGTTATTTACGTCGGTAAAGCAAAAAATCTCAAAAAGCGGGTGACGAGTTATTTCCAGAAAACCGATCACGATCCAAAGACCCAAAACCTGATTTCCCGCATTGAATCGATCAGCGTGATGGTAACCAACACTGAAACAGAGGCATTGCTTCTGGAAAACAACCTGATAAAAAAACATCAGCCAAAATACAATATTGATTTGAAGGATGCCAAACGGTTTGCATATATCGAGCTCACCCGCGAGCTGTTTCCCCGGATCGGGATTGCCCGGCGGATGAGTACCGGTGACGCAACGTACTTCGGACCATTTGTCTCTGCCTCAGAACGCGATGCCGTCCTCAGGGTAATAAAACGGATCTTCTGCCTGCGTTCCTGCAAAAAACTGCCAAAACGTGCCTGTCTGCGGTACCATATGAAATCATGCAGTGCCCCGTGCCTCGGTTTGATCAGCGAGGATGATTATCACCAGCATGTTGAGCGGGCATCGGCGTTGCTGAAGGGAAAGAGCGGCGAATTGCTGGCTCTGCTCCGGACGGAGATGGCAGTATCCTCGGCTGCACAGGACTATGAAAGGGCGCTTGTCCTCCGCAACCAGATCGCGGCAATCGGTCACCTTACCGAGCGCCAGCATGTAGAGCGCCCAAAGGAGACCGACCAGGACGTCATTGGGTATACCATTGCAGATGATATTGTATACCTGATGGTATTTTCTGTCGAGAAGGGTCTCCTCATGAGTAAGCAGGAATACTCGTTTGACAACCGGGAAGATTTTTTTGAGGAATTTCTCGTTCAGTATTATTCGGACCGTGTTCCACCTGCAGAATTGATAGTCCCCCACGAGGTCGATGACGCACTTGCCGGGTACTTATCGGAACAAAAAGGCAGGAGTGTGCAGGTGACCGTGCCGAAGATTGGCGAGAAGAAAAAGCTGCTGGACCTTGTGGAGAAAAACATCGGGCACACATTCTTAAAAAACGAGCTGAAAGTTAAAGATCTGCAGGCAACCCTTGACCTTCCTGATGCTCCCGAAGTAATTGAGTGTTTCGATATTTCGCACCTTTCGGGCACGTCAATGGTCGGGTCCATGGTGCAGTTCCGGAACGGGGTTGCGGACAAGAAGAACTATCGCCGGTTTAAAATTAAAACGATTGAGGGCATCGACGACGTCGCCTCAATTGCAGAGATCGTGAAACGGCGGTATCACCGGCTCATTGAAGAGAACACCGATCTTCCCGACCTGATCATCATTGATGGCGGGAAAGGTCAGTTATCTGCTGCGCTGGAGGTGGTACAGGATCTTGACCTGGTCATTCCGGTGATCGCGATTGCCAAGAGAGAAGAGGAGGTGTATGTTCCCGGTGAAATGCTCCCGCGAAAGCTCGATCCAAAAGGTATGGCGCTGCGGTACATCCAGGAGATCCGTGATGAGGCACACCGCTTCGCAATTGCCTATCACACCCTGCTCAGGAGGAAGAAAATGACCGGGGACCGTGCAGGGACCAGTCGGGCCGGGTAAATCGTTCTGAATGATTTTTTTTTTAAATAATACACAATGGATTGTGTGTTTTTGTGCCCCGCCGGGGAGCTCGATCCAGGAAACCTGCCCAAGTGATATCTACACGTTTTGGACGATATTTTAGGACATAGATGTCAAGTCAAATTGGGGGGCTTCGCCTGTCTATACAGCAGCCAGTGTTTGCCTACAGAATGCATGAATCGAGCTCCAGAAAGCTTGGATGAGCCCCCCAGAGGCATTGTGGAGGAGAATGACCCCTCCGTTTCGCTGACCATCCTATAAGGGTGGGAGATAGCGAGGCATGATAGCCTCCCTGATGGGAGGACGGGCTCCAGACCTGGACCCACGAACATCGCCCAAGTGATCCACGTGTAGCGAAGCGTC
Source organism: Methanoregula sp. (assembly GCA_035562475.1). Taxonomy (GTDB): domain Archaea; phylum Halobacteriota; class Methanomicrobia; order Methanomicrobiales; family Methanospirillaceae; genus Methanoregula. The sequence continues at coordinate 382 of DATMWO010000197.1, read as the reverse complement.
ACTCCTATCATTTTTGCAATCTTTCACCGGCGACTATGTGGTAAAAAAAGATCTGGCCTGTCGAATTTCTTTGATGAAGGTTGGAAAAAATAGTACAGGTACTATGAAGGAGGGGACAGTGTTTGTCCCCCCGTTCCGCCTCTGCGCTTATGGTGATGATGACCGTATTGTCTAATCGGTTGCATCGCATTTGGGGGGAGCAGAAGAGGCGAGGGGGAAATCCTCGTGACCATTGGAGTTTTTTTTGAACTTCCTGCACAGCCAAAAAATCTGTTAAGTCCAACTAAATAATTATCATATTTCCTGCGAAATCTGAAACCATGGCCGGGAATACTTCTGGTTTGTTATTCATTCTCCTGATGGTCACCGCTGGTCTGATTAT
>DATMWO010000196.1:0-6614 GCA_035562475.1 Methanoregula sp. | reverse complement strand
AAACGGTACCGTCCATCCTTACGCATAAAAAATCACCAGAAACACAAATCTGAGCCAGCCGATACGCGAGAACGGCTGGCCGTTTCCTCCTGCCATATGCACATACGATACTACACTTTTTTCTTCATGATTCCATTTGCCGGAGTATGAGTATCGTGCCGGCAATGTGGGATTTTCAGGATTACCCTACACGGGAAATCCACCTTGCCTCTTAAGGTAAATCGTTGACGGGATCCTGATTATTTACACCTCAAGGGTCATCTGCCGGGCATCGCATGTGTCAAATGATGAGAGCCGGATACCGAGCAGCCGGATCTTCCGGCCATCAAAAATGTCGCGGAGCAGGGACCGGGCGCACCTGCGAACGGCAGCCGGATCACCCGTGTAATGCGGGAGCGTCAGGGCTTTTGTTCTGGTGACAAAACCCTGGTACCGCACCTTTACCGTAACTGTCCTGCAGTGCAGGGATTCATCGGAAAGGTTCCGGCACACTTCTTCTGCAAGTCCATCCATCGTTGCAGTTATAAGCTGCTCATCATCGGTATCCTCCTCGAACGTCGTTTCACGGGATACCGATTTCACACCCTCCCGTTCTTTGACCTCGCTCCGGTCAATACCGGCTGCAATCTCCTGCAAGGCAATCGCGGAGCGCCCGAATCGTGTGATCAGTACCTGGATATCGAAGGCTGCAAGATCCCGGATGGTCCTGATACCCATCTCGAAGAGTTCTGACTCTGACTTCTTCCCAATACCCGGAATCTTCCGCACCGGCATCGGTGCAAGGAAGGAGATCAGGGTGTCCGGCTCAACAACGGTAAGACCGCCGGGTTTGTGTACATCAGAGGCGATCTTTGCAACCACTTTTGTCGGTGCAACGCCAATCGAACAGGTCAGTCCGAGATTCATGAAGATCGTGTCCCTGATCCGCACCGCAAGATCGGCTGCCGCAGAAAATGTCCCCAGGCTGCTTACATCCAGGAACGCCTCGTCGATACTCACCTGCTCGAAAGGGAGACCCGGCGCTTTCAGGATTGCCATAACATCGGAAGAAGCTTTCATATACCGGGGAAAGTCCGGGGGAAGAAAAACAGCGTGCGGGCAGAGCACGAATGCCTGCGAGATGGGCATTGCTGACCGTATCCCAAATGCCCGCGCCTCATACGAGCAGGTCGCCACAACCCCCCGCCCCTTCCCCTGTTTTGGGTCAGCACCGATTACAACAGGTTTTCCCCTGAGTTCTGGGCGGTCCTGCATCTCAACCGATGCATAAAAGCTGTCCATATCCAGGTGCAGGATGATCCGCGGGGAGGTCACGTGAACGAGATCCGGCTCCATTACTCATCCTCCTGGGTTATATCCGGTTATCCTGGTATGGTCAAAGGCACAGCTGCAAAATCACGGAACGTGCACTGACGCTCGCGAAGGGTGCTTTTGAGAAGGTTACCTTCCTCAATAAACCTCTGCAGGGGGAGTGTGAATTTCTCCGAAATATGGGACAGGGCGGAACGGATATCTTCAAACTCCTGTGCCGGTTGCAGCATTGCGCTCCTCACGTTCTCCCGTACATTGAACACTCCGAGGGGTACATACCCATGGAGTGCCTCCCGCAGGATAATTGCCCCGGCCTGTTTCTGTTCCTGTGCAAGCGCCTCGAGGACTGCCATCTTGCAGGAATAGTAACACCCACCCAGGGGTGAATAGTCTGTTTTCTTCCGGTTTCCCTCATGATCCGAGAATACCAGTTCCTCATTGCCCAGTACGTGCAGGAAAGCTTCCGACCATTCGTACTGCCAGCCGGTCGGCATGAGGATCACCGCATAATTGTTGTTCAGGCTGGAATATTCGTGCACCCGCCATGTGTCGAGTACGGGACATTTTTTTACCTCCCGGAGAAGGCGGTCGCCGATCATGGTGTCACAGGCCGTAATCGACCACCGGGTTGGTACCAGGTGCCGCCCCCGGTCCCGTCCCATGGTTCCTGCGGAAAATGCCTTCTGGATGCTGGAGAACGGTACCCCCTTTTTGTGCAGGTCAACAACGGCATCCGCAGATTTCAGATCGGTATCGTAATACACTTTCTCCAGGTTCCGGTCCCATCTGCCGCTGCCGATCTCAAACCGCTCGATCGCTGCACTGGGCCCAAAGGGTGTGTGTTCCTCGGAAAATGAGGTCCCGGTCGGGACGCTCTCAAATGAGACTTCGCTCTCGACTGAGGTATCAGAGAGGGAGATCTCCTGGAGTTTTTCGACGAACCGGTTGTCCAGATCATCTGCATGAACACGATGCTTGCCCCGCACCAGGTTGAGCCGGTAACCAATGATCTCCTCCTGGGTCTTGTGTCCGGATATCCATGATTCGGGCATATCCATGATTGCAGTGTCCCCATGGAGCGGAGCAATCATCGGACCGGCGTATACATCCGGGTAATTCCAGCTCCCGATGAACACCGATGGCGGTGAACTGCCTTCCAGCTCTTTTCCCACAGCCACTGATTTCATCTGCAGGGTAGCTGCTGTCAGCTGTTTGAGATATGCACCTTTGCCAATCATTACTGAGTGAGAGAATCGATGAGCTGCCTATAAAGGAGTAAGGTATGCAGGGAGAAAGTGAACCGATCGTGAACGGCAGAAACGGGAGGCGGACGACCCATCATTACCCTTCAGATGAGAAGATACCGTCAGGGTAAAAACCCGTATTTCAGGAATAAGGCAATCGTTGCATGGGGGAGACATTGGCACCTTCCATCTCACCCTCCGCCCATGCATACCGCTCCCGGATTGACGGGGGAAGCTCACTCTCCGCAATGGTGACAAAACCGTACTGGCTGTAGAACCCGGTAAGGTTTTTTACCGAATGCATAAAGAGGATGTCATGTCCGCATGCTTCTGTCAGCCCCCACATCACCGCATGTGAGTACCCGTGACCACGCTGAGCGGATGGAGTAAATACCGCATCCACCTCAAACCCGTCCGGATGTTTCCGGCACCGGGCAACCGAGACAATCTCACCCTGGGAGAATCCCGCAAATATACGGTCAGTCCGCGGATCTCCCTGTGTCTGGTGATAATCTGTCCAGAGTGCCTCTGCAACCGGAAACTCCGCTGCGGATAGTTCCCTGACAATAGTACCGCCCCGGTGGTGTGCACCACGAAAACCTGCCGCTGACGGGTTTACAAAAAGAGAACGTAGGGGGGCACCATCTCCGATTCCCTCTATCCGGTACCCATCAGGAGGGACATGGATCACAAACCTGGCTCCCTTCCCTTCTGTCCCGGTTTCTGTGATGGTCATGCCCGTAACCCCGAGGATCTCCCGGCAGATGAATAATCCAATCCCGGCGTGCCCCTCTTCATCATAGTCGAATATGCGCTGTTTTTTATCTGCCGGGATCCCGATACCATCATCTTCCAGGATGAGATCGAGCCCTTCAGGAGTTTCATGATACGTAACGATAAGGTTTTTAAGGGTAATCCCATGGCTGAGAGCGTTGCCGGCAACGTGAACGAGGACGTCCTGAAAGAGAGGATCGGCATAAATCTCGAGTCTTTCCGTCCAGAACCTTGCAGATACAGATCCGGGGGCAAGGGAAAGATTTGCAGATTCAAGAATCTGCTGGACCCCCAGCCAGGCCGGAGGGGAGATCCCGAGATTTTTATAGGACTCAGTGAGGAAAAGCTGTTGTTTCAAATGAAGGGCAAGCACCTGCATCTGGTTAAAAAAACCCCGTGCAACGGTATCGTTACTGTGCTCATCCGCATTTTTCACCGTCTGGAACATCTGGTCAACAGTACGATAGAGATGATCGTGTGAGATGCGTGAAAGAAGTTTGAGTTTATCATTCGCTGCCTTCAGGGCTTTCTCGGCATGGACACGACGGGTGATTTCTACAAATGTGATAATGAGCCGATTTTCTGGCAGAAGTGCTGCCGAGACCAGGACCGTTTCTGAACGTTCATCCGGTAGCGAAAACACCGTCTCCACTGCATAGACCGCACCTTCCCGACCGATCTGTGAGAAAAACTCCTGTTCAGCATCCCTGCTCCAGAACACGGTGAGTAGTTCCCCGGTAAGATCCTGTGCCTTCCTGCAAAGGAGTTGTGAGGCTTTGTCATTTACCTCCTCAATGACCCTTCCCTGGGGTGTATCCCTGACAAGAATACTTCCTGCTTCTGAATGATAAAAGAGCCCCTGGTAGAGATCCTGGCGTTCACGGAGCCTGAAGGAGAGAAATGCGATAAGCCACCCGATCCCAATGAGAACGAATGTCCGGACAAGTGCTTCAATTATTGTGCTGAATGAGTCGCCGGCAACCAGGACAACCATCAGAAAATACGTTCCTCCGATGCATCCTGCGATAAGGAGTCCCCACTTCGGGTAACGATATGCGGCTAGTACCACCGGAATATAAAGAAGGTGGGGAAGTGCCACAAAAATGCCATTGAGGAGTCCAAGGAGGTTTAAAAACAGGGCAGTAAGGGCTGATACCGCTATCAGAACATCCCAGACACGATCACTTTTTGACAGGAAAGGCGGCAGGTTCACGGGAATTCTCTCCGGTTTTGAATGAGATTCAGTCTTACGCCTGCCAGTCTGCTGCAGGATACTGACCACGGGTGAAGAATGGTTGCCGGGTGAAGTTATTATCATTCCTCTTCTTTCTTTTCTTTTTTGGACCGGGTCGTTGTCACACGAACAATACATACCTTCATTGTCCTCAACGCCCCAGAGATATACAGTAACGGAGTTGCCTGAATTAGACCCAGTAATAACGATGATGCTGATCCAAATGCAGTAAATGCGGACGGGACACCGGTTGTTCGCGTTCGCCTGCCCAAGAAATGGGCCAATGAACAGTTCGCTTTTGCAGACCTGATGATGGGGGCAAACCATATCCGGGTCCGCTGCTATGACGGGGTCACCCGCATGGGCCGGATCAAGGGGAAGATCAAAAAAAGGGTCTGGATCCGGGAAGGCGATATCCTGATTGTAACACCCTGGTCTTTCCAGGATGAGAAGTGTGACATCATTTACCGCTACCTGCCGCCGCAGGCAGACTGGTTACGAAAGAACCGGTACTTATAAAAAAAATCTTCTTTTTATCATGCAGTGCAGGTAGTGCACGTTTTTTTAGTTCCAGGTTTTTCCTGTTCCGGGATGCAGTAACAGCATGCCAATCCGGCGGCTGATTTTTCTTAAAAGAGTAAAATACCGTATTTTTATAAAAACATCTCTTTATCGTGTCATAAAAGAAATAGTATCTACCGTTATGCAGCCCACTGAAAAGAATATCAGAATAATCCGTGACAAGTTGAGCAGGATCGGCATTGGCGAGAAAAACATGGATGACGAGACAATCCTGGCATCCTATGGCATCAACAAATTCGGCCAGTTGTGCGCCATTCCAAAAGTGATCCCGCCCGTTCAATAAAACGGGTCCTTTTTTTACTTCCTTACCGTGTAACCGGCGTTTATCAGAATCCTGGTTATCTTCTCATCCCAGATCGCATCATCCGGATCGTTTAAGGGATCGATACACGTCTTCCAGAGCCGGGTCAGGTCAGCATCATCAGAAAAAAATGCACGCTGGTACATTATTCTCCCGGCACGTAATCCCCGGGCATTCAGGATGAGCAGGCGCCAGCACCCGTAATCCCTGCATATCTCCGGGCGTGTCAGGTGGACTGTGCAATAGGCTTTCCTGTCCCGGGTGTGATACCTCAGGAAGGGGCATGCCTCCGGCTGTTCCCGGAAAATGCTTTTGTCCAAAAAGAGATGGTGCTTGTCCTGATCGACAATCACCACCGTTTTTTCCCCGGTGTAGGTATTATTGACCAGAAACTCAAACCCGCCACGAATTTCCTGTATGGTGTGAACCTGTCCCATGTGGTGGCAGCACTCACCACACTGCTGGCATTCAAATACCATATATTTCAAAACCCCCGGATTACCGTATACTCTGCCAGATGGCGAGCCCGAACTCAAGGGCAATCAGGATAATAATCACCCACTCGAGGAAGTTTGAGTGCTGGATACGGACTTCATCGGAGAGCATGGAGTAGTTTTCCCGGATCACATCGATCTTCCGGGTCACACTCTCGCTCCACTGGTTACTCCGGAGTACTTTTAAGGCCGTTGCATACACGCGGGCATAATAGACATTCTCCGTGACTTTGATAAGGTTGTCCACTTTTTCAATGACCTCGGAGATCTCTGCAGAGGTCTCCATCTGTTTTGCCATGATTGCATGATACTGGCGGCTCCGGCGAAACGATGAATACCTTTCGGCATGTTCTATATCATCATACATCTTCTCCATCTCGCGGGTCAGTTCCCGGTCATAGTACCGGAGCTCAAGCACCTGGACATTGGCAAATTCTATCAGGTCAATCAGGTCAGTCGGGTTTTCGGGGTTGCAGAGGAGGGCTGAATCCCAGGAGAGTATCGCAAGATCATCGGTGGTATAGCTGAGCGAATTTTTGATAATCTCATCCCGCATCTGGGGCGATGTGTTGGTCTTTTCCCCGATCAAGAGGGGAACCGGATCGATTGAATCATCCCTGAGGTCCGTCACATAGACCGTGTAGTCCTCAAAGAAGTCCGGGTTGATCGCGAAG
>DATMWO010000195.1:0-6237 GCA_035562475.1 Methanoregula sp. | reverse complement strand
GGTATGAGCTGCTCGAAATCACGCTTGATTCTGCAGGGAAAGGTCTGATGCGTACAATTGTGGCTTCCAACGTGATCGCAACTGCAAAGGAAACGTACCGTTACCCCGAAAAAGTGCAGATCCATGACCGCACGCGACTTATCGGGCTTGCACGGGATACGGGCTTTCGCTGCACGATCTTTACCGGGCTCGACGAACATATGACGTTCGTGCTCGACCCCGATACCTCCGGGCTGCTCAAGATCCATGTCTATGATGTAGCGCCTCCCCGCCCGAGTCTCTCTGCCTGTATCCGTGAGCTGGAGTCTGACGGGCTCTTTGGGGATCTCTCGGTCACGTTCTGCCACCATACCCGCGATATCACGCAGGTCCAGGCGGATGTCTACCCCTGTCGTGCCGCGGGGTATACCCGCACGCTCGATGCCGACCCGATGCAGGGGGGGGAACGGGTAGCCGGGTGCCAGACAGGTTCACAGTTCTTCACCGAATGTTACGGGAAGGACTTTGAGCTTGAGAATATCTGCCCGCTGGAATCCGTGCAGGAAGAGCCCTTCATAGCCCGTTGTTGTCGCTCCGAGCGTGCAGGAACAGGGATCTCTAAAGGGAAGTATGGAGCCGTGGTTCACTGGGGTGCAAATCCGGCACAGATCGCCCGTGTGGTGAATGACCTGGTAGTGCAGTGGAGGAAGAAATGACAAGGATCGCGATTGTTGAAGGCGACGGCATCGGCCATGAGGTGATCCCGGTTGCACAACAGGCTCTTGAACTGCTCCATCCCGAATATGAATTCTTCGCAGTTGATGTCGGGTACCACCGCTGGGAACAGACCGGATGTCCGTGTGCGGATCGCGATATTGAAGAACTGAAGACCGCAGATGCGATCCTGTTCGGGGCGATTACGACGCCCCCCATGAAGGATTACCAGAGCGTAGTGCTGCGGCTGAGAAAAGCGCTCGATCTCTACGCAAACCTGCGGCCGGTCAAAGGTGACGGGTTCGATATCATGATCGTGCGGGAAAATACCGAAGGGCTCTATTCCGGTATCGAAGAGGTCAGCGATGACCGGGCAACGATTCTCCGGGTGGTGACCCGGCAGGGTACTGAGCGGATCGTCCGTGCTGCAATCCGCCTCGCACACCAGCGGAGCGGCAGGCTGACTATAGGGCATAAGGCAAACGTACTCAAGTCCGATGTATTGTTCCGTGACATCTGCCTTGACGAAGCGAAAGCTGCGGGGATCTCCTGGAATGACAAGTTCATCGATGCTCTTTCGCTGGACATCCTTCAGCATCCGGCTTCGTATGATGTTGTTGTCACGACGAATATCTTCGGGGACATCCTTTCAGACGTGGCTTCGTATCTTGTCGGGGGACTGGGGCTGGTACCCAGTGCCAACATCGGTGACCACCATGCCCTTTTTGAACCGGTACACGGGAGTGCCCCGGATATTGCCGGCAAAAATACCGCCAACCCGATCGCTGCCCTGCGAAGTGCAGGCATGCTCGTTGCGTATTGTGGTGATACCAGAGGACTGGATCAGATTGAAGCGGCGATACAGGATGTGCTTGCAGAAGGCATCCGGACCCGGGATCTTGGTGGTTCAGCCGGGACCCGTGAGTTCGGGGATGCAGTACTCCGCAGGCTCCAAACAAAAGGCGTCAGGTGATCTCTAACCTGCCCGATGACGCACGTGCATTGTCAGCCCGGGTAATCCGGCAGTTGCCTTTTTTGCGCAAGTCTTATTTCCTTTGGTAATCAGAGCATCCGCGTATGGGCATTATTATCGATGATTCCCACCTTCGCGATAAACGGTTCGTCTTCTCTGACCGGCATGATGCTGGCAAAAAGCTGGGAGCGTTGATAAAGTCACGCGGTTTGCTGCAGGAACCGGTCGTAATTGCCATTCCGGCAGGAGGTGTCCCGGTCGGGGTAGAAATTGCCAGGATACTTCACGCCCCGATAAGTCTGGCAATTGTGCGAAAGATCCAGATACCCGGAAACACCGAGGCAGGATTCGGTGCTGTTACGTGGGATGGACACGTCCTTATCAATGAACAGCTGCGTGCAATCCTGGGACTGTCGCAGAGAGATGTTGATACCGCCATCTCGGCAACCCGCTTGAATATCAGGGACCGGATAGCCAGGTACGCCCTGGTCAGGCCGATTCCTGACCTGAGAAAAGAGTGTGTGATCGTGACCGATGATGGTCTTGCCTCAGGTTACACTATGCTTGCCGCCATAACGAGTATCCGGACAATGCACCCGGAACGTATCCTTGCAGCCATACCGACGTCTTCTGTTTCATCAGCAGAGCGTATCGCACAGGAGGTTGACGAAGTCATCTGCCTGAACATCAGAAGCGGGCAGCGGTTTGCTGTGGCTGAAGCCTACCGGCACTGGTATGATCTGGATGACCGCGAAGTTATCGCTGAACTTGCCTCTTTAGGGAAAACGAACGGGCAACCGGTATGATAGTGTTTTAAAAAGAGTTGTTCTCTCTCGAACCGGATCGAGAGACCAGGGAAAAAAGTGTTATGGAGTCACCACTACATTCTCAAACTTGATGACGAATTCGTGGTCATCTGCTCCATCCGGAAGTGAGCAGAACATCATGGTGTCGGTTGTTGCATGTCCTCCGGCTTTTATCGTCCCGAAGTATACTTTGACCCAGCAGAGTTGCTGGTCATTGTAATACAGGTTTGCCGATGAAGTGACAATCCGTGCATCCCCGGTGCCGACATTGTCTCCCTCAGCATGTACCAGGAGTGGAATTGGATTGGTATAACTTCTCAGTGCCGGGTAAGTCCAGTAACCATCAACATGTATCTCAGGCGCGACTTTTTTTGTTACAGATGGTGTGAATGTCGGGACTATTGCAGGAATTGTGGCTGCCAAAGGTACCAGAACGGGGGAGAAAGATTGAGTAGCTCCGGAAATAACGGTTATGTTCTGGGACCAGGTTTTATACCCGTTTTCACGAACCTCAACCGTATGGTTACCGGCTGCTACAGCCTTGATGCTAACGGGCGTAGTGCCATGATATTCATTATCGAGGTAGACCTCTGCACCGGATGGTGATGAGGTGATGGAGACTGACCCCGTTTTTTCCGGGAGTGTTGTTGTTGTACACCCGCAGAGAAAAACCGAGAGGATAAGTAAGCATAGGGCAATTTTCTGGAGCATGGTTCGCATCTCTTTACTGCATACTAGCATGGATGAGCTGTACAGTAATATCCTTTCTGCTCAGATGGTGAGTTTGGGAAAGGAATACGAACCCGTATTTTATTACAGGAAAAAAAGTTCTTGAGGAAAATCCCGTCCTGGCAGATACACGCATGTTCCGGGGCAAACCTCTATCTTTATATCAGAAATCGCGCCATGTCTGTTCTGGTGAAAACGCGAATGGATGAACTACAGAAGAACTTCTGGAAGGGGGCAGGCATAGGTGCAGTCATAATTATTATCATCGATCTGCTCGTTCCTTTCCTGGGCCCGTTTATCGGTGGGTTCACCGCAGGGTACATTGCGAAAGGGAATCTTCTCACAGCCGGGAAAGCAGGATTAACCGCCGGGATTCTGGCTGCAATCGTTGTCTCTGTTGTTGTCTTTGCAGGTATGGTATCGCATCCGGTTGCCGGATACATTCCTGCTGTTGGTACCGGGTTTTTCCTGTATATCGTCATTTCCCTGTATCTGGCGGTCATCGCCTTCCATGGCGGTGCTATTGCCGGGGCTGTCAGGAAATGAATCTTCTTTTCTCTCCTTATAAAAAATGCCCTTTATTTGATGTTTGGTTCGGCATGGTGGGCGATTGCCTTCACCTTCACGATTTTTCCCGGTTCGTGGTATATATTCTCATGATATCCATGGTTTTACATTATGAATTACCCTGGGGGTTTTTACCTTTTTGACCGATTGAATAAAAAGTATCTCTGCCTCCTTCTCTCCCTTGCAGCCTTTCGCAGGGAACAGACCCCCGGATCCAATTCACCTAACGCCGGAAACGGGCAGCAATCTCTTCGAATCCCGGTTCGAGCAACAGGTCCGCCCAGTCGGTTGCACTTTTTCGTTTGAGGTAAAATGTTCCCAGGACAGCGATGATCAACCCTCCGCAGAGGTCAGTGATGAGGTCAATCATCGTGTCGGTATTGCTGTGCTGGAGAGGTTTTGTCAGGTACGCCCCTGCCAGAGTATCAAGGGTAAATTCCCAAATCTCCCAGATTGCCCCGAATGCCAGCGTGAAGATTACAATGAAAAAGAAGATCTGCCACCGTTCAAACTGGAGGCCGTTACTGATCCGCATTATGATAAGGACGGCCAGGAACCCGAGCAGGGCAACAGTTATGGATGCAATCAAATGAGAAACCTTGTCATAGTAAGGATAGAGGTCCACGTACCAGTGATATGAGTACCCGGCGATATGGAGGAAAAGGGTCAGGGCGATGAGGAACGTGACCTCCCAGGGGACCACAATATGCACCTTCCGGTGGACAAGAGTTGGAATAAGGGATAGTCCTACAGCAACAAGTCCGAAGAAGGTACCGGCATAATATCCGATATGAAAGCTGTAGACTGCCGTCAGGACGATGAGGACTTGCATGATGTAGGTCAGGTAAAAAAAATTGTACTTCATGCAGTTGGAGATTGTTTTTACTTAATTATTAATCCAAAGTGGATTTCCTCCGCGGGTCATCAGAGGAATAGGGATATAAAAACCTTATTTATGATTCTTTTTTCCGAATTACGTACCCGATTCAGATGCCCGCTGCTGTCACGTACCCGATCCGATGAAAAAAAGGTAATACGTTAGAAAATATTGATTATCTGAAGGTTACTTTGTCCTCATTACCTGATGATAATGGTGAATCAGGATAGCCGAAACACATCAGGAAACCTCCCGCTGGTACGTGAGAGCTGTTTCAACGGGACATACACCTGTGCACCTCCCACAAAGATAGCACTCCCTCTTCGAGTCATGCGCTCCTGCGGTAAGGGAAGGGCAGGCTTTCTCACATTTCCCGCAGTTAATGCAGGTCTCATTGCGCCGCAACCGGAACCAGCTGAACTCTGCAAAGAGGGAGAAGAGTACACCAAAGGGACAGATGATCCGGCAGATTGGGCGGTATAAAAATACCGAGACCAGTATGATACTTCCGGCAATGGCAAATCCCGCTGAGAAGGTGAGAGAGAACAGGTCGTACAACCCGGTGAATGACATCAGGTCAATAAACCAGATTGCGGCAATAAGCGTTACAGCAAAGACAGCAAGCCGGATGAGTTCAATGACGTGGGTATGCTGAATTACGTTCTTTTTAACGGGCACCGCATATGCCAGTTCCTGGAGCAAGCCCACCGGGCAGATAGTGCCACAGAATGCCCTGCCCACCACCAGGGCAAGCGCGATGACTGCACAGATTACCACAACACCGTACGTCAGTGCTGATGCACCGCTTACTACATTGATGATTCCCCCAAGTTCCATCGGCATTATCGGTGCGAGAAAGACAAAACCGGCAAGTATACCCAGCACTGCTGCAGGAAGGACGATCTTCCGTGTCATCACCCCTTTGAACCAGAGATATGCGGCGAGCAGCGTCCCGATTCCCATATAGATGAGGGCATACCCGGTTCCTGTACCAGTGTCGCTGGTAAGAAAGGATGTCGTGATGAGGGAAAGACCGAGTGCAAAGAGAGATGAAAGGGCAAGGGCTGGAAGCGTTTCCTGGCTGCGTATTCCTGATTTTCCCGTCCTTATAAGCGCAAAGAGTATTCCGGTATAAAGCAAAAAGAGGAGTAGTTCTGTCATCACAGCAGACTGGAGGATCGTATCCAGGAATCCCCCCGAGGATATATTCTGAACCACTGAGGGTGTGGGATCTGCAGTGGGTTGTATCTGGGCAGCTGAGGATGTGCGGGTAGGGAGAGTTCCGGTCCGTGACGTGTAGTCACACAAGGTATTGGTGTCGGCATCAGTAAAAAGGAAACACCGGCCCGGAGAGGGGCACCCTCCAATGCCTTTCGGACAGACCGCGGCACAGGCCGGGTAAACAAACCCGGCCGTAAGCAGGGATGTTGCAATTATGCGTCTGATGGATCTGTTAACCTGCATATTAACCTTTTATTCAGGATGAGTTACCGGTAATTCCGGTTACTCATCCCTTAATGCATCTATCGGGTCCATGTTCGATGCCCGCCATGCCGGGTAAAGCCCGGAAACAATACATACGATCATGCCGA
>DATMWO010000194.1:0-4893 GCA_035562475.1 Methanoregula sp. | reverse complement strand
GATCCGCAGACGCATGCGCAGGGCAAAGGTCTCCGCTCTGGGTGCGAAGGCAAAGGCCACACGATAATCTTTGAAACGGGATTACATCCATAATCTAAAAGGTAACAGGGGCTAACCCAACCCCGCTGGATTTTTTATCGTATTTTGAGATATTATGGAGGATTCCTGCTCCCAATACTAATTATCTTTTATTGGCAACATCTATGGTTAGTATGGATCTTGGAACCGCAGTAAAGAGTTATCAGTTCGGTGAACGGGCAAAATCTGAACTAATCATAACGTCCCAGTTATGCCTCGCATTAACAGGGTTTACTGACAATGAGCGTGCCGGGGGGCGACGAATGCTCCTCATGCTGATGGAATCGGTAAGGAGTGAACTCCAGTTTGCCTCCCACAGTACCGGACAGTCAGAATTCAAAAAGGCGATCGATGCACTCAACATTGCAATCTCGCTCATGGAAAGTAATCAGCCCGAACAGGCATCTGAAAAGATCGCCATTGCAATCAGCGCATCCACAACCCCGGCGCAGGAAGCATGGCAGGTACTTGAAAAACATGGAATCCTCTGATTTTCTGGATTTTCTCAACAGCCGCTCGTCGGTACGTAGCTACGAAAGTGACCCCCTCACCGAGGATGAGATTGAATATATCCTCAACTGTGCAAGTGCTGCACCGAGCGCAGGAAACCTTGAATCCTGGGATGTGGTTGTCATTACCGATGAAGAGGTTAAGGCTGCACTAGCCCAGGCAGCATTTGATCAGAAACATGTAGAACAAGCGGGCGCAATCTTTACGGTATGCGCCAACTATGTCCGCTCAATGTCTCGCTATGGAGAGCGTGGGATCCTGTACGGATTGGAAGACGCAACAATTGCCTGCACCTATATGATGCTTGCAGCCCATGCAAAGAAACTGCATTCCTGCTGGACAGGCTCTTTTGATGATGACGACGTTCGCGAGATACTTGCTCTGCCCCAGCATATCCGGCCCATTGCACTTCTTGCGGTGGGGAAAGGACACCCCCCTGCTGCGCACACCGGCCGGATGGATACCGGAGGGCACGTGCACCGTGACATCTGGTAAGGAGAGAAAAATATGCCTGATTATGTAGTGACACTGGAATCAGCGTGGATCCTGCGGGACGTCAAATCACTCGACGATGCGATTGGAATTGCAATCAGTGAAGCAGGAAAGCGGCTCAACCCGGCAGCAAAATATGTGGAAGTTGAAGCAGGGTTTCTCACCTGCCCGTACTGTGAGGAGACGCTTTCAAGTGCGATTGTCGTTGCTGACACTGCCCTTGTAGGACTCGTCCTTGAGATGAAAGTCTTCCGGGCTGAATCACCGGAACATGCTGAGCGCATTGCAAAATCAGTGGTAGGAAAGGCGCTAAGAGACGTGCCGCTGAAACTACTGGAAGTGCAGGCACTATGATTTCTGTTGTCGGGCACACTGCTATTGACCACATTTCACGGGTACCTCATCTACCGGCGAAGAATTGCTCAACACACATCTCTGACCGGCAGATCTATTTTGGTGGAGGTGCGGCAAATATCGCAGCAGGAATTGCCACATTAGGTGAACAGGTTACCCTCATTTCCTGTATAGGCAGTGACTTCCCCGGTAGCGAGTATGACCTCTGGATGAACAGGATCGGGGTCCATCAACGGTTCTTCCGTGTTCCGGACGCTCATACACCCACAGCATTCATGTTCACCGACGATAACGGGGACCAGATGACTTTTTTTGAATGGGGAGCATCGAAAGCATTCGCTCATGCAGAAGCTCCTTCTCTTCCGTTTGTTCATATGGCAACTGCAGATCCGGAATTCAATTGCCGGGTTGCCGAAAGAAGTGAGTTCACCTCATTTGATCCCGGGCAGGATGTTTTCTGGTATACCAAAGAACAGCTGGAAACTATCCTTTCGAACACGGACATACTTTTTGCCAACCAGCACGAGATTCAGCAGATGTGCACTACACTGGGCGTAACGAAAGATTCGATCATCCGGCAGGTCGAAACTGCAGTATTTACCATGAGCGGTGACGGGAGCACACTTTATTCAGACGGTACCGAGCACTTTATCCCGGTTGTTCCCGTTACCCTTGCCGATCCTACCGGTGCAGGTGATTCGTACCGCGCCGGGTTCCTTTCCGCGTATGCAAAGGGTTATCCACCACTGACCTGTTGCAAGGTAGGCACAGTCACCGCTTCATTTGTCGTGGAACATGTCGGTTGCCAGACCCATCTGCCGGACTGGAACGCTATGCAAACGAGATACGAGAATAACTTCGGTGCGTTCGAATCACCAGTTTTCCGGAATGGCTGATCATGAGCTGGGCAGCACTCACTTCCGGGGGAAAGGACTCAATCCTCTCCGTACAGAAAGCAATTGATACGGGAAAGGATGTGGAATTTATGGTCACCGTTTATCCAGAAAACCGGGACTCGTATATGTTCCACTCCGCAAACCTCGATGCAGTTGCTGCCATTGCTAAGGTTGCTGGTATGAAGTACAGAGAGATACCTACCCACGGACGCAAAGAAGAGGAACTTGCTGATCTTGAAGCGGGACTTGCTGGACTTGAGGTAGAAGGCTTGATTGCAGGAGCAGTTGCATCAGTGTACCAGGCAGAGCGGGTGAGGGCAATCACTGACCGGCTCGGGATATCACTCTTCACACCGCTCTGGCATATGGATACAGAAATGCTTCTCAAGGAAGTGGCCCGACGAATGGATGCGATAATCATTGTCACTGCTGCGGACGGACTGGATGAACGCTTTCTGGGCGCACATTTTAATGATGATCTTATCGACAGATTAAAACGTGTGGCAACAACCCACCGCATCAACCTTGCCGGTGAAGGCGGGGAATACGAGACACTTGCCCTCAACGCACCGTTTTATTCCCGTCCCATCACCTACACAACCAGCAAAATCCAGACGTATCCTGACCGCCAGGAGATAGTCCTCGGGGGTTTTACCTGATGGACCAGGGCAGTGATGTCAAATTCATGCAGATCTCCCGGTTTATTTTCACTGCCCCCTCATGGAAACGTTCGCTTTTTCTTATCATCATCCTTGGTCTTCTGATAGACGGGGCAGGTGTACGAGCATGGGGGATTCTGCCATTTTCAGCACTGCCATTCTCTGGCACGCTTGCTTTCACGATCCCGGCCATTGTTGCACTTGTTCTTACTAAGCCAATCATCGAGTTTAACGGCAAAACGATGACCTGGAACCGGTCAGCACTCCTCGCACTCGCCTGTACGGTTTTTGCTGTTATCATCACGTTTATTCCACTCCTGGTATCAGTCAATTTCATCCCGTTGTTCTACGCGATTTCGCTGGGTTTTATCTTCGGCCTCCGCCTGCTCGTTCTCGTTGCAATTGCCGATTACCGGATTCCCCGTATGCTCATCCCGGCGTTCACCCAGAGTGGTGTGGGTATACTTGCCGGTATGCTCCTCTTCCCGCCAACATTTGGTATCTATGCGCTGGTATTCCATGTTGTCTTCGGTCTTGGATTTGTAATTCTCATCTGGATGCTCGAACGTCCGCTCGACCGTGCTTTTAAAATTCGCGGGCTTGCATTGCTCAATGCATTTATCGCTCATATGACCGATGGTTCCAAAAGAATGGAGGATTTCTTCCGGGAAATCGGGGAGGAGATATTTGTTCCCCAGGTGAGCTTTTTTTTCCGCAGGGCGAATAATAAGCCGATAATTTTCACGGTCCCCAACCTGCACCCCGGTCCTTTGGGTGAGATCGGCGGGGGTAATCTTCCCAAAGTATTGCACGATAACTTTGAGGATGAAACCCTTGTCGTGCATGGTTGCGCCACACATGACTTCAATCTTGTATCAGAAACAGAAATCGACAAAGTCCTCGATGCACTGCAAAAATCGCAAAATGATCTTACCTATTCAGGTCTCGCGGGAAAGTCCGAGCGCCTCAATAAGGGTTCCGTGCAGGTTCTCTACCAGCGGCTGGGCGACT
Organism: Methanoregula sp.; assembly: GCA_035562475.1. Classification (GTDB taxonomy): domain Archaea; phylum Halobacteriota; class Methanomicrobia; order Methanomicrobiales; family Methanospirillaceae; genus Methanoregula. The sequence continues at coordinate 893 of DATMWO010000194.1, read as the reverse complement.
CTGTTCTGCTTGTCACCAGCCGTTCCCCACAACGAACTGAAGATGTTGATTTTTCAATCGGCATGACAATCATGGCGGAAGGACACCGCTGGTTCCCTCATGTTGCTGTTGTAGATGCGCATAACTGCATGACAGATCTTTCTTCTCCTGTACTCCTTGCAACACTGACAGCAACCGAGTACCAGGACGTTTCGCTGGATGCGATGGAAAGATGCCGCACAACATCGTTGTATCCATTCAGGACAGGAGTTGCCCATCTTTTATTGCCGTACAGCAGAAAGCAGGGGTTTGGGGATCTGGGGGTACAGGTACTGGTTACCGAGGTTGACGGGCAGCGTACCGCCTACGTTCTCATCGATGGCAACAATATGGCGCAGGGAGTACGCGAGGTGTTGCTTGAACAAATCCTGACAGTCGTTGACAATGCCGAAGTAATGACAACAGACTCTCATGTCGTGAACACTATCACTGGTAAAAATCCGGTGGGCATGCATGTTCCGGCCTCAGAGTTCCTGCCATTTGTGATTCAGGCGTTACAAACAGCTATCGAAAATCTTGAACCATCAGAAGTTGCAGGGAGCACTGCCCACTGTGAACACATTGTCGTTTTCGGCTCCAACCGGATCTCCGAGCTTGCCAGTACGGTAAACGCAGTGCTCGTATTCGTTGCACCGCTTTCCCTTGCAATGCTGCTCCTGGCATTCCTGCTGTCCCTGATTGCCTATATCGTTATCGTCTAGTAAAATCTTTGTTCGGGATTGGGAACTATTATGATCTCAAATTTTTTGTTCATGGTTTATTGACCAAAAGACTTATTCCCTATACCCAGAGTAATATTCAATAAATACGGGAGGATTTGTCCAAAGAAAAATGTTAAAAGGATTGCTTTGTAG
>DATMWO010000193.1:0-4416 GCA_035562475.1 Methanoregula sp. | reverse complement strand
CTCGTAAGCCATGCAACGGACAGGACGGTCGCCATCACTGATTGTGAATGAGACATGCCCTCCAATCGTGGTTGATGGAGCATCCACTACAATACCCTGAACCCGGTACGAGAGCCCTTCCCGGAGTTCACTGATCCTGCCGGAAAGGATATGCGCATCCGTCCCCTCGTTCGTGACCCAGATCTGTTCGATCCCCGGTTTCTCTGATTTTACCATCTGACGTGCAACCATCACCCACGAGGAACTTTCGCCACGGATGCCAAAAAGCACCGGATCCGGAGTATGCGGCACGCAGACCACAACATCATTTATTGTATCCACCGTGTCCCATGTGTGCGGGAATGTTGCCTTTTCCGCATCGAACAAACTTTGCCGGTCAATCTCGCGGGGATTCCCCCAGTGTTCCGGTTTCCGGTACACCAGGATTTCAGAAGTGCGATCCTCAAACACGCTTGCGACTGCAGCAGTAGCACCAATCAGACCGCGCCTGTTTTTGTACCCCCGGTATTGGGCACCAGCTGCTTCGAGAAGTTCGATTGCCTCTTCGATCTGGCAAAAATCGGTTACTGCCTTGAAATAAAATGCCGGATCCGGTGGTGTATCGACAACAACAACCCCGGGATTGGTATTCTCACAAGAGAAATCGGCAAGCTCTTCAACAGCAGCGCATGCAATCGCAAATGCCTGGTCCCTGTCTCCGGTAACATTGAGTGCGACTGCTGCATTACCGCGTGTTTTGAAGGTAACATTCGGGTTGAGCCGGACGAGCCGTGCCTCACGGACTATCATGTATTCGCGGATCAGGCGGCGTGCAAGGATTGCACCGAGGTATGTCGTGCACATCCCCTGAGGTGAATCCGTATCATCAATCCCGATGAGCATATCTATATTAATATACCCTCAGGCTATATCCATTCTTTACGGAAATGTCTCAGGATCGCCAACTCCAGCTGGTTACCAGTGTAATGATCACCGCAGGTTTCGATGTATCAGAACGGTTCTCCATCCGTCCACGGAGTTTTGACCTTATCGCCCGTAACAATGGGACGCTTCTCGTCATTAAAGTGGTATCCCATATCGACAGTATAAGCGAAGAGGTGGCATTTGACCTTGAAGTGATCTCACGCCATCTTGGGGGGGTCCCTCTGGTGGTTGGTGAGCGGGCCCGTGACGCAGAGCTTGAGCGCGGGGCCGTCTATGTGCGGTACGGTATTTTTGCTATCAGTCCCTCAACGCTCTATGACTATTTTGTGGAGGGGATTCCCCCGCTTGTCTATGCATCTCCTGGTGGACTCTACGTGAACATCGATGGTGAGGTGCTCCGTGATCTTCGGGAGAAACGAAGTATGTCGCTGGGGGATCTCGGGCAGGTGCTCGGTGTATCGCGACGCACGATCAGTAAATATGAGAGTGGTATGGGTACTACCCTTGATGTGGCGATCCGGATCGAGGAATTTTTTAATACCGGTGTAGTAAAATCCATAAATCTTATTCTTCACGAGCCCCCCCAAGTGATGGAGGGACTGCAGCGGGACGAAGGGACGGGCACGCAGACTCCGATGGAGTTTTTTAAACAGATCGGCATGCAGCTTCACACACTCCATGGTGCCCCGTTTCAGGCGCTTCTCACTTTTGAGAAACATACTATTCTCACCGGATACGGCCCGGCGGACAAAGTCATTAAACGCGCCGCTCTTATTGGTAATATATCACAGATCGCAAAGAAACATGCAATGTGTGTTATTACTGATCATTACAAGCAGAAAAAGATAGGAAAAACACTCGTAATCGGGGAGGATCGCCTTCACCGGATTACCGATGGTTTTGAGCTCCTTGATATGATCGGTGAATAATCTGTTTTAGATAATGTTTATATAGAACCACAAACCAATTTTAGTGCTAAAAGTGGTGATTTAATGTCACAGCAACTAGGTGGACAGCAGATACTTATTCTTAAAGAAGGCAGCACCCGTACCCGGGGCCGAGATGCTCAGGGTATGAACATCACCGCCGCAAAGGCAGTGGCAAGTGCAGTCAGGACCACACTCGGTCCAAAGGGTATGGACAAGATGCTCGTCGATACAATCGGCGATGTCGTGATCACGAACGATGGTGTCACAATTCTTAAGGAAATGGACATCGAGCACCCGGCCGCAAAAATGATGGTTGAGGTCGCAAAGACGCAGGATGATGAGGTTGGCGATGGTACAACCACTGCCGTTGTAATTGCCGGTGAGCTTCTCAAGAAGGCAGAGGATCTCCTTGAGCAGGATGTTCACCCAACCATCATTGCCGCGGGCTACCGTCAGGCAGCTGAAAAGGCCCAGGCTATCCTTAAGGAAATCGCATTTGATGTTAAGGCGACCGATAAGGTGATGCTTAAAAATATCGCAGGAACCGCAATGACCGGCAAGGGTGCCGAGGCATCCAAGGACAAGCTCTGCGACCTTGTCGTTAAAGCAATCACGATGGTAACTGATGACGATGGCACCGTCGACATCGAGAACATCAAAGTCGAGAAGAAGACTGGTGGGAGCATTGAGGACTCAGAAATTGTTGAAGGAGTACTCATTGACAAGGAAAGAGTTCACCCGTCGATGCCAAAGAAAGTCACCAATGCGAAGATTCTCTTACTGAACGCCGCAGTCGAGTTCAAGAAAACCGAAGTTGACGCAGAGATTAACATCACCAGCCCTGATCAGCTCCAGGCATTCCTTGACGAGGAAGAGCGTATGGTCAGAGGCATTGTCGACAAGGTTGTAGCAAGCGGCGCAAATGTTCTCTTCTGCCAGAAGGGTATTGACGATATTGCCCAGCACTACCTCGCAAAGGCAGGAATCTTTGCAACCCGCCGTGTCAAGAAGAGCGACATGGAAAAGCTCGCCCGTGCAACCGGTGCCAGCCTCGTTTCCTCAATTGACGCGATCAGCAAGGAAGAACTCGGCAAGGCAGGGCTCGTTGAGGAACGCAAGGTTTCTGGCGAAGAAATGACCTTTGTTGAGCAGTGCAAGAATCCCAAGGCAGTATCAATTATCATCAAGGGTGGCACTGAGCACGTAGTTGACGAACTCGAACGTGCAATCCATGATGCACTTCGCGTTGTTGGCGTTGTCGTTGAGGATAAGAAAGTTGTCGCCGGTGGTGGCGCACCAGAAACTGAACTTTCCCTCCGGCTCCGTGAATACGGTGCAACGGTTGGTGGACGGGCACAGCTCGCCATCGAAGCATTCGCATCAGCCCTCGAGATTATTCCGCGAACCCTCGCAGAGAATGCAGGACTTGATCCAATTGATATGCTTGTCGAGATTCGTGCAGCTCATGAGAAAGGAAAGAAAACATACGGTCTGAACGTATTCGAAGGCAAGGCAGTCGATATGAAGGCTGCCGGTGTTGTCGAGCCACTCCGCGTCAAGACCCAGGCAATCTCCTCGGCTGCGGAAGCTGCTATCATGATTCTGCGCATTGACGATGTCATTGCATCGTCCAAGAGCCACGCACCTGAGGGCGGCATGCCCCCGGGTGGCATGGGTGGTATGGGCGGAATGGGCGGCATGCCCCCCGGAATGGGCGACTACTAATCCATTTTTTTTATTTTTTTGTCCTCAATTTCAGATGTTTGGTGCGTTTTGGTTCTCATTGATAATTTTTCATGAGATCATGGATGAATGCACCACAAAAATGGAGAACAGGATCTGGTGAAAATACATAAATAAATCTGAAACATTTATCGGAATTGGATTATTCCCCCTCTTCTGTTCTCGGGATTTTTTAAAATAATCGAATATAACAGAATTCTATTGGAAAAAAAAGAGATGTTCTCTTCTTATTGCTCTCCCTTTTTTGTTACCGCAACCTGAACAAAGGGTGAACGAATCAGGGATGTACATCATTCTTAATAATTACTGCACCTTTCATGTCAGGGAATTTGGGGTCGGTAATCTCATGAGTGCCTTCCCATGAACCAAAGGTATAGGTCCATGTTGAACCTGGCAGAATATCCCCGGAATTAAACCCGCCCTCCGGGGAGCTCATCTTTAAAGAATGGACCGTTTCATCATCATTTTTCCAGGTGATTGCTGTATGCGGAAGAACGGTCAGAACCTGGGGAACAAATGAATTATTTTTCAAATGAATGACAGTATTGACAGTGCCAGACGGTGATTCGGTCCTTTTTGTTGTGGGAACCTGCGTGGTCACCACAGTGGTTGGTATCGATATCGGTACAACGGTTAATTCCGCGGTCGGACTGGTGGTGGTAACAATTGTAGGCTGTGTGGTAGTGACTGGTTCTGGTACAGGCTGCTGGGTACATCCCGTGAACGCTACAAAAGCGATCACAAGAATAATCAAAACAATAATTTTCTTCATGGATTGTAAATTGTTATCACCCTGTAATTAAATTTATTTACCTGCTCC
>DATMWO010000192.1:0-4284 GCA_035562475.1 Methanoregula sp. | reverse complement strand
AATTATATGTCGTTCGTGTTAGGATTAATTTTTGATTCCCAGAACCGAAAACCCTGACAGCTGCAAACGGTAGGTAAGTCATGAGTTCTGGTGCAATCATGATTTCAAAACTGCAAAAAAAGAAAAATCTTAACAGAATTCACAAATACTTATTACGCCGGAGCCACTCGACCTGCGGGCCGGTATAACGGTAAATAATATCACATTTTTCGTCCTGGAAGTTCCAGGGAATGACTATCAGGATATCCCCTTCACGGATCCAGACTTTCTTTTTGATCTTTCCCTTGATTCTCCCCATCCGGGTCACGCCATCGAAACAACGAACACGGATATGATTTGCACCCATCATCAGTTCAGCATTGCCAAATATTTCCCGGTTCCGTTTCTGAGGCAGCTTGACCCTTACGATCTCATCACCCGGGGGTGATCCCGGTTTCTTATCTGTCAGTGCAACCTCTCCTCGTTTTTCTCCATTTTGATTTCCATTATCAAGTGCTCAATTTTTGGTGTAAGACAAAATAAAATTATTCCCTCAACGCTTGCCCCGGTATGCCGGAACAGCAATTGGCGTCTGATTCAGAGAAATATATATTTTTTTGCCCGGGCGATGCGCACAATCAAATTCTCGTCCCTGGTACGTGGATAGAGCGAAGAGAGTTGATCACCAGGGTTGCCCGATTGCCATAATGAGAAGAATGAGCACACCTGTACCAAAACAGGAAATAAGCAGTCCGGACACACGGTTGATCAATCTCAGGTTTGCCATGCTTAGACGGGAACGCACCGATCCAACAGACCCACAGAGCACGATCCACCAAACCATGGACCCAAAAAAAACTCCTGCCACAAATTCTGCCGCAGACAGGGAAGATATCCCGTTGATCACGAAGCCATATCCTGGTAAAATTACCAAAAAGAAGACCAGGGTCAGCGGGTTTGCAATCGCAAGGGCAACCATGGAGAGGTAATCCTTCAGATACGTCTCATGCTCGGTGTTTGCGGAAATGGCTGAGGGGACAGACAGGAAAACACGTATGCCGATAAGGATTAAAACGACCCCTGCAAGGAAACGAAAAAGATTCTGGTGGGTGATGATAAAGCCGGAAATAACCGTAAGACCAAGAAAGGTGACAGCAGCATAGAATGAATCAGCGGTCGCCACACCCATTCCTGAGAAGATACCATGGAGACGGCCTTCTTTTACTGTACGCTGGATGCATATGAGAGACAGTGGACCGACCGGTACAGCAAGGGTCAGGCCGATGATAATTCCCTGAACAAACAAACTGACATCCATGCGGTACCTGAAATGGTGAGGAATGACGATTACCAGTCTTGGGAAGAGGGGGAACAGTGCATGTACTGCACATCTTCAGGACCAGTTCCGGTTCCCGTCATGAAAGTTTCTCAATACTACCTGTTGATTGTTCCCTGTCATCAATGTTCCATACCTGCATGCAGTGATTCTTATCATTGATTGCCAGGGAGAAACAATTACAGAATCTGGAAAGGTAATTGAAAATACAGGGAAAATATGCGGGGAGCCGGATTTGAACCGACGAACTCCTGCGAGAATAGATCTTGAGTCTATCGCCGTTGACCAGGCTTGGCTATCCCCGCGCCTGTGATGGATCATGTTGGTGAGAAGAATAATTAAGGTACCTGATCGGCAGAAACGCCCTTGCAAAGAAGTGTGCTTTGAGACCTGGTGATTCGGAATGTATCAGTCATAAAAACTGGGGTAATAATCCTTAAAAAAATTACATGAAGTCGGCAAGCCCGAGCTGTTGCTGCTTTTCCTCACCAAATGTAGACGTGATAGCAAGTTCAAGTACCTCGACGCGCTGCTTGGTGTACTCGGATACCTTGTATTTCCTGCAGATCTCCCGGGACATCTCGAGATATTTCTTGACTGACCCTTCATGGACGGTTGGAATGATATTACCGTTGCAGACACCCTTTCCCTTAAACTTCGTGCATTTGCCGGCAAGGGGCATCCGCCGGTAGCTTGTGTTGCATTTGGAACACCGGAACTTCTGTTTGGAGAACGCAGAGAGATTGCCCATAAGGTCGCGGATGAAGTGGGTAGTAAGTACCCGTTCCGCAACGTCATCCGCGTCAACCGCACGTATCTTTTCGGCCAGGACCAGTTCAGCCTCAAGTTTTTCCGTCATGGTCTTGAGCTGGGTGTACATGGATTCGATCGGCCCAGCCGAGATATCAGAAGTATCATGAGTAAACTGGAAGCCTTCGAGCTGTGAGGGAGTCCCGATTCTTCGTTCAACACGATCAATTAACCCTTTGATCATTTTAGGTTCAACATAGGTGAGTGCGCTTGTATAGAGTTCCAGAGGATAGTGATCGCAGACATCAACATTCTGGGCTTCCTTATCGATTTCCGCAGGATCTATCCTGCTCGTCAGGACAAGAGGAGCATCCATCGATCCTCCCCGGTTCTGGGGCAGGAACGAACGCGAGAAGTTGATCAGGCCATCAAGAAGCAGCATAATGCAGTCTTCATCGCCATCGCACTGCCCGGTAAAGATACCATTCGCGACAAGCGTGTGATCGTCAGCAACGGTAAGGCAGTAAACTCTTTCTTCGGGAGCCGGCACAGCTACAATAGACCGGATATGGTCGGCGATAACGTTCGCACCTTCGAGCACGGGAACTGCATCACCGACTTTGAGTTCCAATGCCCTGATCTTCCGAAGATACAAAGTGTCCCAGACCAGCATCGCATGATCGGGTGTAACTGCAATCTCTTTTCCGAGTTTTGTGATGAAATGGAGAAGAGTAGCAGGAGAGCGGTGAATGGATACTGATGTGATCCTGCGGATATGCAAGCCCCCCCCCGTATCAATGGTTCGGGTGTAATAGGGTTGCGCCGGATCGGAGTAGTATGTCCCAAGTCTGTCGATGCCCGGTTTGCTCACATCAAAATTTTCAAGCACAAATTTTCGAACGGGAGATTTTTGCCAGTGTTTTCCATCAAATACTTCAACTTCAGTATCACCGTAGAAACAGTTCCGGCGTTTGGCAGCATGGAAGAACGGGTGAGCGTAGCCGACGTTTGCCCGCGTGAACCCGACAATCCGGGCAAGGACACCAGCGCTCGTGTGGGGCGCAAGCCCGATCACGAGGTGCCCGATGAGATCATCGGGTTTTTTAACATTGTAGAATGGGTCAAGTCCATAGCATTTGACAAGCAGGTCATCCATGAATTTCGCAACGTTTACCATATATTCAGCGCATGAATCGGAGATGAGAAGATCCTGAGGACGTAGTTCCACGACCTGCGATCCATTCTGAAGATCATATCCAAGGGTATCTTTGACATACCCGAGTGAGCGGAGTTTTTCAACAGAAACCCTCACCTCGGTGGGACGGATATGGGTGAGCGGCAGGTCGATCATATCAAAGCGCGTTGTCCCATCCTTGAAAACATAGATATTCTGGATTGCACGCAGGATTCCCTTTTCCATCGCCTCCACTGCTTTTTCCCGGGAGATGATCCCCTTTACTCCCTTTACGAGTGCCACACTATCGGTTCTGAGTCCCAGCCGTTCCATTGCCTTTGCGTACTCCCCTTTTACATTCAGGGAGATTCTCTGATTGCAGGTAGTCGGGATATCACAACCGGGACACCGCTCCATTAACGTCTCTCTCCCGCATTTGGGACAGGTCGTTACTGCGACGGTATGTGCTCCACATTTCTCACACCTGTTGATATACGTAATCTCCTGGCATTCAGTACACCGCCGCCTTCCGACCTCGATCTCAATGATCCCCCCTTCCTTCTGAAAATCTATCTCGGTGATAGTTGCATCCACTTCTGCGGTGTGGTTGGATGCAGACTGGAATGATCGCCGTGAACCTCCTGAGTCGCCGAGAGGGAATAGGACGTGAGGAGGGGGGTTCATCTTCCTTGGTTTGGATTTCCCCGGTCGGCCCATGCGGCCGCCTATCCGCGTGCCCGCACGTGATCGGAGTTTTATTCCTGAAAGATGCGTGATGAGATTGAACGGGGTATCATCAGGTGCATTCCTCCATGCATCGGTTTTTTTCAGGTTTTCGTCGAGCCCAAGACAGGTAATGAACGCACGATAGGTTTTAATCCGGATATAACCATTACGAACCTCATGGGGAATGAGGAGTTCTTCAAGAATTGTTTTTGTTGAGGGTTCATTCGGGATCTGCAGGAGGCCATCCACAATTTTTCCCTGCCGAGTGGCAGCGTCAGCAATAGTTAGGATCTGTTCTAAAGAAAGATCATCCCAGAAC
>DATMWO010000191.1:0-4188 GCA_035562475.1 Methanoregula sp. | reverse complement strand
GCATTACAAAGAATGCCAGACCAGGGATCCTCCAACGGTTCAGCCAGGGATGTTCAGCCATGAACTCACTGCCCGTTGCAGTTGTTTTTTCAATCCAGGGGCCGAGTCGCGGAACCCTGAGCATGAGGGTGAAGTTCAGGAGCATAAAGAGGGCGGTGATGACATCGAGCAGGGTCAGGGTCAGTGCCATCAGCCACCACGGGATCCCGAGTCCGATCCCGATCGGGATTATTGATTCCTTCCCGGACGGGGGGATAAAATACGCGACCATCAGGCCACCGAGGATCAGGATCCTGTTTTCGGAAAGGATGAGAAAACACAGGATAAAAAAGATGACCACGAGCAGGGGCGGCACGAGAAGGCGGATGTACGTGGTACGCCGCGAAATGTCCTCTATCCCCCGTGACAGCCAAGACAGGTCCGGTGTTCTCATGTTCACTGTCGGAGTATTTGACGGAACCGTTCATCTCTCTTTCCCTCCCGCGGGTACAAAAATGAATGACCCGGGATCTTTTTTTAGGCAGGGTACGTACGAGGATGCTTCATTCTCTGGTATCGGGAATCAGAGATCAGAGAAGAGAAACGTCAGTGCTTTTTCGTCCGGCCGGGGGGATTCTATTCAATCTGCTGGTGCATCCATCCCTGCCGGAGGCCCTGATACCTATTCCGTTTTCTTTGTTATCGATGAAAGCCAGGCACGGGGTCCTTCTGCTCTTGTGCGGCTCTCGAAGATCGCGGACCTGATGTAATTGATGGTCCATCCGTCAGAGAAGCTGTCCTGTATCTCCCTTTTTGTTATCCTCCTCGGACCATATCCGGCGGGTTCCCGGTCGGAAAAGCAGAGCATGAAGTAGTTCTTGCCCGGGGAGAGGATAGCTGCAAGGTTATCCACGAACACCGGGCGGTCTTCATCGGAGAGCGTGTGGAAGAGCCCTGAGTCGGTGGCAGTATCAAATGTCCTGTTGAGCCGGGAGAGGTCCCGGGCGTCCAGGACACAAAAATGCACCGGGAGCCCTCTTTGTGCTGCCTTCTCCTGTGCCTTCTGGATCGCCGCAGGGGCGGAATCGATCCCCCACACCTCATGCCCTTCCCCTGCAAAAAAGAGGGCATGCTCACCGGTCCCGCATCCGATGTCCAGGACAGATCCTGTTATCTCTCCCCTCCGGACCAGTTCAACGAACTCCTTCTGGGGCCGGCCGATATCCCAGGGGGGTGTGCCCCGGTATGCAGAGTCAAAGAAATCCATAGTTCACCATAGCTCCTGACAGGTTTATCACTGTATCTTCACGACACACCCGGCACGGGATCGAAGAGGTCGTGGACCGGGATTTGCTATCTGTGGATCGTATCAGGGCAAGCGGAAACAGGCAGGTGGTTCTCCTAACCGCATCGATTTACATTGTTTTGTATTCTGGTTTTCCGGCCGCTCATGATCGTAGTGATCCGGTAGTAAGGAGGGGTCTGTCAATACAGGGAAAATCTCTCACCTGCTTACGAACAGGAGATGGGGAGGGTTCCCCGGTGAGATGCATTCCCCGGCCCGCTGCACCAGGGTGTTGGGGAAGTTGTCGTCACATAGTTTGATGAGGATTGCCAGTGAGAGAACTACCCATGATCAGGGTACTCCTGGTTGATCCTTCCAACAGCCCGGAACTCTTTGGGTGGTGTGAAGCGAGCGGGGAACTGAGCGTATCCCACCTGCCGGAAAAGACCGACATCGGGGAAGCCCTGTCCCGGCAAAGTCCTGATATCGTCATTATCCATGACAATTCAGAGGATTATCCCGAAATTGAGATCCTCCGAAAGATACGAACCTGCAATACGGTAGTCCCCGTACTATTTTTAACTGACGCGCTTGATAGTGACCGTGCTGCCCGTGCACTCAGCACCGGTGCTGATTATTATCTCTGGGATGTTACCGATGAAAACCATCAGGATCTGCTTGTTCCGGTCATCAAAAGCCTGGTTGCACACCGGCGGATCGATGAACAACTGGTCCAGGATAACCTCATCATGCGGGCCATCCATGATGCCTCTCCGATTGCAGCCTGTGTGATTAAAGATCACCGGATCCTCTGGGTGAACGCGATTATACCAAGGAAGCTCGGGTACACTGAAAGCGAGCTGATCGGCTCCGATCCAATCCACCTCTTTCCGGATGAAGCGGAGCACCATCGTATTGATACAGGTCTTTTTGAAGGCCCGACCGAAGGGGGGTGGGGGATGGTCGAGGGTCTGCTGAAACGGAAAGACGGCACCCTGATCCATTGTCACCTCCTCTCACGCCCTGTAGATCCTGCTGATCCGGACAAGGGCCAGATCTTCATTGGTCAGGATATAACGGACTATGTGCGGATGCGGGATCTGCTCCGGAAGAGTGAGGTACGCTACCAGGACCTCCTTGACAGCTCAAACAGCATTGTGCTCCGCGTGGATACCCGGGGCACGATCCGGTTTATCAACAAATACGGGGCAGCCTTTTTTGGCTACACCCAGGAAGAGCTTGCCGGTAAAAACCTGGTAGGTACCATTCTCCCCCAGAAATCCCGCACCGGACGGGACCTCGTGCGGATGGTACGGGACGTGATGCAGAACCCGGATGAATTTGAAATCAATATGAATGAGAACATGAAACGGGACGGTGAACGCGTGTGGATTGCCTGGAGCAACCGGGCGATCCGGGACGACCAGGGCCGGCTCACTGAGATGTTATCCATTGGCTATGATATCACTGACCGGAAATTGAACCAGAAGGATCTCCCGACAGGGTCTTCCACCTGGATCAGCAGGTTCCTTGAAGGAACGGATATAAGGGAAGAGGTGTTTGAGGAGGTATATACCCTCTCCCTCGAGCTTTCCCGGGAGGGAAGGGAAGGAAAGCCGATCGGAACAACCTTCATGATTGGGAGTGCTCCCGAAGTACTGGCGAGATCAACCCAGTTGATCCTCAACCCCTTCGAGGGTCATCCCCGATCTGCGAGAAACATGACCAATAATGAGATCCGGGAGACGGTCAAGGAACTTTCGCAGATTGACGGCGCCTTCATCATTGCCGGTGATGGTACCATAGAGGCAGCCGGGCGGTACATCACCATCGATACCAGCCAGGCTGCAATCCCCAAAGGTCTTGGCACCCGGCATGCATCCGTGGCAGGCATTACCCAGGAAACACCGGCTGTCGGGATCGTGCTCTCCCAGAGCGGGGGAAAGATATCGCTCTTCAAGGACGGGAGGATCGTCCGGGTTATTACCGTAAAGGAATGAACCACAAAACATATTCTCGTTTTTTTTAGCCCGTGCTGCCGGATCTGTGCCGGGTAGCCGGATTTGCCTTCCCTGCTAGCTTCCTCGCTGTCGGCTGGATTCTTGCGATATAAACAAACAGCAGGAGGAATTATCACGGGCAAGAGATCCCGTATGTCCATCCCGGCACCACCCGGCACAACACTTGATATACCTTATCTCACGTGATCTTGTGTATGGATATTGGAGCACTACTTACAGATGCATTTGATTATGCACAGGAAGCACTGGTAGGAAAATGGACCCGGTGGGCAATCTTCATCCTCTTCGCCCTTCCGGTCTCGCTCATCCAGTTCACCTTCGATCCAAAGACAATCGTGAGCGGTACTGAAATGAACTGGGGTGCAATCCCGTGGGGCCAGATCGCGGTCCTTGCCGGCCTCGGTTTCCTCCTCTCGTTCTTCATCTCGGGGTATACGGTCAGGATCTACCGGGGAACAAAACCCGCCCCCGACTTCACCGGGTGGACAGACCTTTTTGTTGATGGCATCAAGCTTGCTGTGGTCTGGTTTCTCTGGTTCCTGCCCCTCATACTCGTGCTGGCAGCGGGAATCGCCATTGCACTCACCACGTTCCTTTCCACCCAGGCTCAATCCGTTTCACCGGACTGGATATTCCTGGTCTCTTTTGCCCTGCTGCTCCTTCTTGTGGAGGGTATTCTCTTCATCATCGTCATGCTCTTTGGGATTCTCGGTGCAGTCCGGTTTGCCCGGACGGGAAGCATCCGCGAAGGCATCCGGTTTTTTGCGATCCTTACGACAATCAGGACGATCGGGTGGCTTTCGTATCTCATCCTCCTCGCCGGGTTTGTCATTGCCATGGTCATCTATGGCATCATTACCGGAATCCTGTCGGTTATCCCGTACATCGGCTGGGTCCTCGTCC
>DATMWO010000190.1:0-6703 GCA_035562475.1 Methanoregula sp. | reverse complement strand
GTCTTCTTCATTTTTTCAAGTTCTGTCTGGACCTCCTCGGGAAAAGTCCTGATGTATTCATCTATCGTTTTATAGTGTTCTTTCAATTCTTTCATGACGTGATTCTCCGGTCTTATTTTAGGATGATAGAGTGCAGCCTGTATAAAAAAATGAGCAGGAATCTCACGGTTTGATTTTTATCAGGGCATAACCCGCGTCTCAGTGCCACAGTACCAGAGACTGGACGACGGCACGGTACCATTCCGGTTCCTTGTCCGCCACATCACTGAGTGGACAGGTCCGCACAACCTGTGGCCGGGAGGGGAACGAGTACACCCTCTTTTACAAAACCCGCTTTTCCAAAGAATGGTAAGAAAAATATCAGGGAAATATAAAAAAAATCTTACGTAACAATGACGGTCATCGAAAAGGTAGTCTCGTTACCTGCAAGTGGTTCCCATGACCGTTTGTAGACGGCTGCGATCTTCTGCTCCCCCTGTGCGACAGCTGAGATATCCCAGACATGGATTCCACCGGAACCAACCATTTTTCCTGTTGTGTCAGATGCAACATAGGTATCGTTCATAACCGACAGGCCGGCTGTGGTTGTGAGGTTCCACTGGTACCCGGTTGTGGGATTTTCCGGTAATTTGACGGTGATAATGTTGCTCTGGTTTACATAGATGGTAGCTTTGTTCTGCTCTTCGGTTACCACAATGTGGCCTACCGGTACCGCAGTCCCCACCGGAGTTGGTTGCGTCGTCTGGCCCGGTCGATTTCCTGTGCCGGTGCATCCCGCGATGGTGACGGCAGCGGCGAGGAGACATACCAGGCATACCGTATGGAAATATGGAGGGATTTTCATGGTACCTGCCTGGTTTTTTTCCTTTTAGTATTTTCGAATTGACAGGGTATGTATGACATTTCACGAGATGAATAACGGGATCTATTTTCTGTTGATTTCTTCCCTGAACCGGTGGACGAGATCGTACAGTGCCTGCCGGATTTCATTGCCAACATCCCCCCAGGATGTGCAGACCTGGCCTGGCGGAGAGTCTGGTTCTGCTTCTTGGGGTACAGCATCCCTGACTATTCCCGGGGAAAATATACGTACATAGCCGGTGATTACAACGATGAAAAAGACAAGGAGATAGAGGATATTCTGGGTATTTTTAAACATTGTCGACATCCCGGGACCGTACCACAGGTCGAAAAAATCCAGCAGGATGAAGATAAGGCTGACTACTAATAAGCTTCCCAGCCCCCTGATAAGCGGTCCCGGGAGGTTGAAGGGATAACGAAACGAGGAGAAAATATCGGCCACCATGAACACTATCCCCATGGTAATGATCAGGGTGAGGTTATCTGCCAGCAACGAGACAAATCCGGTCAGGAATGCATTATGGAAATATGATGCGAGATATCCGAGTATGATAAGGAGAACCAGAAATACGATGATACCGGTCAGACCTGATATGACCTCACACCACGGTGATCTGTTTTTATGAAATTTCATACCGTGCACCTTTTTTTACCGGTTTTTGGATAAAGACGCAAAAATCTCATATCCTTGTGATCAACTCACTCCGGGAAAAGATCCGGATTCCTATCCAGATAAGGAAGGCATCAAGGGCAAAGAATGCCACGCCTACAAGAACTGCAACAAAGGGCGAGAGGAATAACAGGCCCATACTCTGGGCAACCATCAGGACGATAATCAGGATCACGAGAACGCTTGATGCCTGATATGCTTCCATGAACGTACTGACCCTTGTTGAGATGATCACCGTTGCCGAGACTCCGAGCAGGGCAACCGCGGGAACGACAAAAATCATGAGGGTCAGCCAGCTCTCTGTCGGGAACCAGATCCTGCCCATCACCGGATAACCTGCAATGTTGGTTACGAGGGCAAAGATCAGGAAATTCGCCCATGTATACACAACCGCCGGGATAAACGAGGCAAAAAGTTTGCCAAGGAACAACTCCGCATCCGTTGCAGGTGTATAGAGGAGGGCTTCGAGTGTCTTTCGCTCCTTTTCCCCGACAAATGCCTCGGCCGCTATCATACAGGAGAGGATCAGCGGCAGTATGAGGAAGAGTGGTGCGATGAGATACCCGAGGATGAGGACGATGGTAAGTTGTGCGGGAGAGAGCGGTCCCATCTGTTCCAGGAAAGCCGGAGGAATGGTGGTTAACAATGTATCAAATGACGTCTGATCGCTTCCCGTAGTAATGACTGAGATCTGGGTGATAAGAAGGGGAAAACCAACAGCAAATATCACGGAAAGTGCGATTGCACCGGTAAGGGCGATACGGTTTTTTGCCACTTCGGACAGATCCTTTTCCGCAATTGCCCGGATAAACTGCCAGTTCATAAAACCATCCCTCCCTTTTCCTGGACGGCAAAATAAATCTCCTCGAGTGAGTAATTCTGCGGTGTGACCCGGAAGATCTCACCGCCATTTCTTACCGTGACCTGGACAACTATCGGGACAAGATCTTTCTGCGCAACCCTGATAGTAAGGGTGTTCCCAGCCTGACCATCGATAATTACCCCGTTCATCTCACGGATCTTACTGATGACGGAAGATGGCGGGGGTGTGAGAAATTCCATCTCCACGGGCACTTCTTTCCAGAGTCGCTCTTTGAGATCATGAATACTACCCTGTGCGAGAATCTTTCCTTTGTTGATCATCGCCACGCGGGAACAGAGGTGCTGGGCCTGGTTAAGATTGTGCGTACACAAAAAGATTGTTTTTCCCTTATCTGATGCGAGCTCCCTTATGATCCCGTCTACCTGCCGTGATGCTTCCGGGTCAAGACCCGATGTGGGTTCATCGAGGAAAAGAACCTGCGGATCGTGAATGAGGGCACGGGCAAGTGCAAGACGCTGCTTCATTCCTTTTGAAAATCCACCCACCGCTTCATCTCCCCGATCTGCAAGATTCATGAGCGAGAGGATTTTATTGACGCGTTGTGGGATATCTGCATCAGGAATGCCGTAGAACCTGCCAAAGAAGGAGAGGTTCTTTCTTGCGCTGAGGCGTTCGTAGAGTGACGGGGTTTCTGTAAGGACCCCGGTCCTGGCCCGGACGTACGCACCCTCGACGGTCACGTCTTTCCCAAAGAGGATCGCTCTTCCGGAGGTAGGAGTCAGGACACCGTTGAGCAGCCGGACAAGTGTGGTCTTACCGGAACCATTCGGTCCGAGAACCCCAAAGACTTCTCCTTCATCAACCGAGAAATTGATCCCATCGACTGCTGTTGTGCTGCCGAATGTCCGTACAATGTTCTCACCTTGAATTATAGGGTCCATGCTATCCTGTCCTGTTATATTTTTTTTAATCTGGGAAAACAGTTGTGAAAGAGGTGACATTGTCCGGGAGATTACGCGTGTATAACTCAGAATACTTATAGTAGAATAACGTCGTTTTAGGGACATGAACCGATTCGTGAATTGTTGCGAGCCTGCAACATTCTGTCACAGCGTAAAAGGCTCCTTTTGCCAAAAAAATCCCGAATTGGGGAAATTTAACCACGCCCCGAATGTATCTCCCGGCATCATTCCCAAAACCAGATCCCGGAAAACCCCCACCCCCAATAGCGGTGTTCTGTTCCTTATCCCCCTGCTCCAGCCCATCTCACCCGACTTTCGCCATCCAATAGGTGCTGTTAGCGGTGATTTTCAGCTCCGAAAACGCCCCCGATAGCCAAACCGACCACGGAGCGGGGATATCCCAAAACATTCGAGCTGTTTTTTCACGAATTCGTGCTAAATAAACTCTCCGGAATGACCAATCGAAGCCCAAATTGGGGGAGATCCGGGTGGAGGTACAAAGTGGCCTCCAGTCTGGCTAAAAACAGGCAAGTCATTTCCCGTTACTCATCTCCCGGTTCTCCGCAACCTTTAATTTCCCCCCCGCGTAAGTCCAACACAAAAACAGGTGTTCATGCATGTCGTCAAAACTCATGGAGTACTTCAACAAATCGCCGAGGACAGGAACGCTCAGCACCGCTGACAAAGCGGGAAAAGTTGATTCCGCCGTCTTCGGTTCACCCCGCATGACCGATGAGAAGACCGTGGTCATGGGACTGGGGAAGAACCGCACGCTGGCCAATCTCCAGCAGAACCCAAACGCCGTATACCTGATTATGGAACCGGGAGCGACTCTCATGGACTGGAAGGGAATCCGGGTCTACCTCAGGTCAAAAAATGTCGTGACGTCCGGACCGGTACTCGATACGTTCAGGATTCAGATGGCCAAGGTTGCCGGGGAAGCGGCAGCAAAGATGATCTCTGCTGTGGTGAACTTTGAGGTCACTGAAGTCCGGCCGCTCATCGACATGGGCCAGGGATGGGAGAAGTCGGTATAGGCCACGTGAGACTAACTTTTTTGGATTCCGTCAGGTAACCTCCATTCCTTTTTTGTCAGAGGGGTTGGTGTGGCCTCCGCCAGGCATTTCTCCGGAATGTTTTTACCGCATGCCATTTCCTGGTTGTCAGGGTACCTTTACTCCTTCCCCTCCCCCAACCCATCCACAAAAACGATCCCGCTCCCAAACAGGTTTAAACAGGCCGGTTTTCCTGCCCTAAAAACTGTTCATTCCCAATTATAAGCCCAATAATCATAAATCCGGAAAAACATGCCCAAAAACGCCCCATTCAGGCCGGTCGGAATAGACTGGGCCAAAACAAAATATGCCCTGATTAAGCCCAGATTTCCATTTTAAGCCTCATTTAATACTTGAGGTGAGAGCAGGTCCGGAAAGGGTTTTGTCGGCAACAAGGCGATCCTTCTTCCTACGACGGAGAATGAGAAAATACCTTCTGATGATACCCCCACGAGAAACGATGCACAAGAAAAAAAGGTGAAGAAACTGATATCAGAACCTGATTATACAATAATCGCTGAGCAGTACTTGTATGATCAGCTCCCTCTCTCGTTTTAAAACCACATTCAAAACCGAAGTACAACAAAGACTTGTACCAAATTCTGATACTACTCTTGTACGTGATGAGGATCTGGCACATCTCCCCGAACCAGTCCGGAACTATCTGCGATATGGTGGAGCAGTCGGAAAGCCTAAGGTACATAATGTCCGGGTTGCAGGTACCGGCAGTATGAAACGGTCTCCTGAGAGTAACTGGATAGAGATCTCTACCCGGCAGTACAACTTTTTCGACGACCTGGCACGAATATATTACATCAAGTCCTCGCTTTTTGGGATCCCCTTTGACGGGCTGCATGCGTATATTGGTGACAGTGCTACCATGAAGATCAATGTGGCATATTTTTTCCCGGTTGTACATGCCAAAGGCGAAAAAATGAACCAGAGTGAAAATGTAACCTTGTTCAACGACATGTGCCTGCTTGCACCAGCAACGCTGATCAATAAGAATATTCAATGGGAATCTATTGATCACCTGAAGGCGAAAGCAAAGTTCACCCACAATGGAATTACCATTACCGCGTTACTCTCATTTAACGAAAAAGGTGAACTTGTCAATTTTGTTTCTGATGACCGGTTTTTATCATCTGATGGGAAAATTTACACGAACTACCCCTGGTCAACCCCGGTCAAGGACTACAGGGATTTTGACGGCAGAAAGGTCCCGATTTATGGGGAAGCCATCTGGCATATGCCCGAGAGAGATTTTACCTATGCAAAATTCATTACAGAAGAAATTGAGTATAATTGTTCCGGGTTCCGGAACTGAACGATGAAATATTATTACCCCAAAAAGAGCTGAAGACGGAGATGCATGCGTTGTCCGATACAAAGGGAGGACGGTTCGAAGATGCCGGCCATTTTATCCCTGAAGAGGAACCGGAAGAACTTATAGTCGGGATCAAAAACCTGATCAGGAGGTAGTATCATGAGCCCGGCAGCATTCAACCTTCAGCACAAAGTGGTCCTCGACGCTATCCTTTTGCAGATGCCCGGGGTGGTTGCCGGGACGATGTTCGGGTACCCGGCATACTACGTCAATAAGAAACTGTTCGCCTGCCTCTACGGGGAAGGAGCAGGCATTAAGGTCCCGGTGATGGTTGCAGAATCACTCGTTGGCAAAAAAGGCATTATCCGTTTCCAGCCGAAAGGGAGAAAGCCGATGAAGGAATGGATCCAGATCAACCACGAACGTTCTGAAGATTACCGGATGGATGAAGAAATCTTAAAGATTTCAGTCGAATACGTGGCTTTGGGCAGGAAAACAGGACCATAGTTTGATCGGGAGATTTTAGTATACTATACAATGAAAAATCAGGAAGTACCCTATGAAAAAACCAGCAAACCCGACAACTCCCCGCCAGCAAAAGCCCGGCCCGCACGCGGACAAACCGGACGGGGAAACCGCCGTACTCGCGACGATCGCTGCGATGCCGGAACCGGATCGCGGCGTAGCTGAGCGGCTCCATGAGATTATCAAAGCCAGTGTGCCCGTCCTCTCGCCGAGACTCTGGTACGGGATGCCCGCGTATGCAAAGGACGGCAAGGTAGTCTGCTTCTTCCAGGGCAGGGAAAAATTCAGGACGAGATACGCGACGTTCGGCTTCATGCACGAGGCGAACCTCGACGAGGGTAACATGTGGCCGACCGCGTTTGCGCTGAAAAAGGTGACTGCCACCGAAGAGGAAAAGATCGCTGCGCTCGTGAAGAGAGCGGTGCGCTGAGGACTAAAATGCTACACCAGTAGTGAAGCCGGGGTAATTCGTATTACCGG
>DATMWO010000189.1:0-6086 GCA_035562475.1 Methanoregula sp. | reverse complement strand
CTGTTTCAGAAATTGAAGGATTGCTCGGTCGGTCCCCCGGTTTTTGTGATAGTGATCTCGTAGTTGAAGTTCTGAACATTGTCAAAGGTGGTGTCATAACTCATCCACCGTCCGTCAACAACATACGTTAATGGATGGACTTCTCCTTTTGTCCTGTTTATCGCAATATACTTGCCATCGTCGTAACGATATTCGATATAATCCCCGTAAACAAATTCGCCAGTGGAATCCGTTGCTTTCTCGAGGACAAAAGACGGGTCTATGAGACCCCACTGGACGTTCTTCGAATAGGATTCATAGTGGGGGATTAACTGCGCTGCCTGCAATCCAGTTGCCTGGTCTGTATTGAGTGCATATCCCAGAACGGGCTTTTCAGCTTTGATGGTAATCCTGAATTTATCCCCCGGATAAATGAATTTAAAACCCATATCCTTGAAATCATAAGTTTTATAGGTTTTTGTCGTGAGGATACCCGTATCGTTCAGAATTTCTTTTTCGATCACGGTTTCTGGAGGTTTGGGAGTCACTTTAGTCGTTACAACCGTGACCACGGTCGCTTCAGGAGTGGTCGGAAGTACGGTCTGGATTGCCGGAGTTGGTGCCGGAGTTGGTGCCGGAGTCTGGACAGGAGCAGGAGTTGTGGGGGATACACATCCCGCAATGACCAGTGTCACAACCAGGCAGATCCCTATCCAGATTGCCGTTTTGTTGTCTATCATATGATCAAGACCTTTTTGTTTCAACCTGATAACTGTTATCAAATCCATCTTGTATTACTGAGATCGAAGCAGGATTAACCTGGATTTTGTTGTAATTAGTATAAAAAAGCTATAATATTTGCAGAAATATCGGGTATCACTGTTTCTTCAGCTCTTTAATGAGCTCATCGCAATGACCGGATATCCGCTTGCATGCTTTTTTAATAATCGGCAGAGGATTTTTCTTGCCTTTTGTGGTGACGAGAAGTTCCGGGTCAGAAAACTGGAACTCAATCATATACCTGGCGACATCGACATCCGTGTCGTTTAAAAGCTCTTCAACAAGGGCATTCATGAACGTATGCCCTTCCCCCTTGATGATGAGTCGTACTTTGTCTTTTTCGAGATCGAGAACTTTTACAATCATGCACCTATGTTTGGGCACCTGAAAACTATTAAAGTATGGGTGATGATGACAAGAATACAATTCCAGATTCCCGGCATTATTTTTTTAAATAGAAATGGTTACCGGAACTCGAATACGTCTCCATCTTTTCCCAGGTGGGGAAGCTCCCAGGGAATAAGGTGGCTTAAATGAACGCACCGATACTCGTCCGGTTCAAGACTCCGGGCAAGGGTACAGGCGTCAAGATAATTCATGTGCTTGTGAATCCTGATATCGGAGGGAACAAGTGCATCCAGCAGCAGAAGATCCAGATCGGTGAGGAGGTCAAGGCTTTGCTGGGGGATATCAATGTTGGTATCTGAGGTAAATCCTATCCTAAAACCCGCGTTTTCAATGACCATGCCACAGGTAAAGGCCGGAGGGTGTTTTACCGTAAACAGTGTGATAGTTATCCCGAAAAGTTCAAACGGCTCATAGGGCGGAATCTCTCCTTTATCAAACGTGAGAAACCGGAAGACATCAGCGCAGTAATTGAGAACCTGGGGAGCGGCAAATACCGGGGGTATCTTCTGGACCCGGTAAAACTCGCCAAATCCGATAAAATGATCATAATGGCCGTGAGTCCAGATCACAGCATCGATATGAGGGGAACCATGCAGGAGAAGCTGTTGCCGGAGATCCGGTGATGAGTCGATGAGGATGTGTCTTCCCTCATTTTCTACAAGAAGAGAGGTTCGAAGCCGCATCGCACCTGTTTTCCTGGCGTGAGAACATTGGGGGCAATTGCATCCCACCTTTGGTGTACCAATCGCATCGCCCGTTCCCAGGAGGGTAATTTTCATGTTATATCCAGGTCAGGTGTCGGATTGCATCCCTGTTTTTCACCATGTGAATACCCTTTTCAATATCTTCAGGGCTGATAGTCTTCCGGTTTGCCATGAGGGAAGAAAGTATCGCTTCCTTGACCATCATGCGGAGATCTGAGCCGGAAAAACCATCTGTCCGGGAAGCAAGCTGCTGGTAATCAAGAGTACACTGGAAGGAGGAAGTCACCTTCATTAAGATATTCTTCCGCATCTCTTCATTGGGAAGTGAGAACTCAACAACTTCATCAAACCTTCTCCATGCTGCTTCATCGAGCAGCTGCGGATGATTGGTTGCACTTATCAGAAGTACATTGTTCCTTACCAGGTTGATCTTATCGATGTTTTTTAACAGGGAGTTTACTGCGCGTTTCATCGCCCCGTGGTCATCAGCGACACGGCTCTTGGCAACAAAATCGAATTCATCAATAAATAGAATGGAAGGTGCAAGCTTTTTTGCTAATTCAAAGATGCGGTCAATATTCTTAGAAGTCTCTCCAAGATACTGGGATGTTACCATTGAGAGCCTGACTTCAAGAACCGGCATGTGCATTGTACGGGACATTGCAAGTGCAAGCGAGGTCTTTCCTGTACCCGGCGGACCCACAAAGAGGAGTTTTCCCACCTCATGAATTCTGTGCCGGTGCAGGAATTCCCGGTGGTTTATTGCAAGTTGTATTTTATCGATAATGGCGGTCTGTTCCTGCGTGCGGACAAGGTCATCCATTTGCTGCTCTACTTCTTCCGGGGCAAGGATAATGACAAGGTCAAGTGCGCTCCGGAGTTTTTCATCTTCACCTATGAGTTTCGAAACACGGGCATCGAGATATGCCTTGGTGTCTTCAAATGGCGGATTTGCTTTGCGAACGGTCTTATAGGTTATTCCCGTCGAATCAATATTCTCAAAGTAGAATGCGAGTGCGGGATTTTTATCAATGATAGGCTTGCCGCCCTGTTTGAGGAACCAGAGTGCTGCGGGTTCAAGCGCGGTGATTCGGAGGCGCTGTCCGAATTCCTCATATGCGACAAACGGATTTGCGGATAGTTTCTGGTGGGCATCCGCAATAGCCAGAGAGCGCTTGATCAGACCGTCGCTTACATAGACCGGCCGTTTGATATCTGATGATGTGGTTATGGAAAATATCTCACGGCAGTCAGGGGTCAAATCATTGATATCAAGCTGGGGGTTCTGGTTGAATATTTCAGCGGTCAGAACAACTTCCATTATGCGCAGGATTTCAGAATCTCCAGACATGGCTGTAACCTTAATTATTCATTTCCTGAATGAATAAGGCTATCTCATCGTGTAGTTACAATGCACCCTTCACTGGTTACGATCACTGTATGCTCGTGCTGGGACACAAGGGATCCCGGGATATCGGAAAGGACCGGATAAACATGAAGCATCTTCGATCTGACGAGTGAAGAGAGAGTGATTTCCAGTTTTTTTTCATTGAGCCAGCGTCGTGCAAATGGCAGCCCATGGCGATCCTTTACCGTATCCAGTATAGCGCGTGCTGAAGGGATCCGGACAGGCTTTTGTGAAATCTGCGAATAAATTTCCTTACGGATTTTCTCACCGACGTGTCCGCTTCCCGTTGTTGCGAACGGTTCAATAGCAAAGACCATCCCTTCCTCGAGTACGACACCTCCATTAACCCCGACATTGGGAATAGTAGGAGATCGGTGGAGAATGTACTGATCAAGTCCATGTCCGGTAAGATTTGATATTGGCCGATATCCACGGCACTCAATCTCTTCCTGGATTGCTGCACCGATATCCCCTGCGGTCACTCCGGGCCGAACCGCTTTTATTGCGGCATCGAGTGCCCGTTCAGATGCTTCAAGGAGGAGTGAGTTGCTCCCGAGATCGATAGTAGTAGCTGTGTCAGCGATATACCCCTCTATCTGGACCCCGAGATCCAGTTTTGCTACATCACCTTTGACAAATACCCGTGCATCTTCGGGTGATGCGGTATCATGTGCAGCATCTTCATTTAACGAGAGGTTGAGAGGAAACGCGAGTGCTGCCCCTTCTTCTTTTACCTGCATCTCAATTGATTCGACGAGATCCAGGTAGGATCCTCCTATACGGATTTCCCGAGCACTCCGGTGCAGGATTTTTGCGGCTATCTCTCCGGCATCACGATATTTATCGAAAATTTCATCCTTCATAGGATCAGATCCTCAGGAAATACCGTGAAGTTTTCAAATCCTTTAGCCGTGACCACTCCAATGTCCTCAAGACGCACTCCCCCGATGCCCGGATAGTAGAGTCCCGGCTCAATGGTGATTACATTGCCGGTTGCAAGGGCTTTTCCTGCTGGCCCGACCGTTGGTAGCTCGTGAACCTGAAGCCCTACACCATGACCGAGATTGTGCACAAATCCGCGTGTGTTACTCTCGTATCCATGATCTTTGAAAAAGTCAACTACTGCCAGATGAATATCTGCTCCTGACGCTCCTTTTTTAACAAGCGAGATTCCAAGATTTTTTGCTTCGCGGAGTGCATTGTACATCTCGAGAATTTCTATTGAAGGCTCTCCCCTTACAACAGTCCGGGTCATATCGGCATAATACCCGGATATCTCATTTACCGGAAAGAGATCGATTACAATGGGCACATCCGATCTGAGTGGCCCCGATCCTGTTATGTGGGGAATTGCAGTATCCTCTCCGCATGACACAATAGTATCCACCGCGCCGCACCCGTGCTGCAGGAGCAGGCTGTGCATGGCGAATTTTACCTGTTCAGCGGTCAATGGTTTTTTGTCGATATGCAGGATTCCTTTTTTTACCGATGCGCTCCTTATCAGTGAGATTGCACGCCCCATCGCCTTTTCCGTCACTTTCTGCACACCCTTCATCAACAGGATCTCATTCTTGTTTTTCTTTGCCCGCATCGACTGAACTGTACCACTGTCGACCACAATAGTACAATAGTTGCTGAGGGCATTTGCCAAAGCAATCGGGAAATTAGGGGGAACGAGGATTTTTTTTCCAGCCTGACCTGCAATCATCTTTGCGGTTGCCCGGTAAGGGTCCTTTTCTTTTTTGAGAATGTCAGGAAGCCCGGCCTGCGTTCTGGTCATCACTGCAGTAGAAGCTTCTCGTGATGCGCGCCCAAGCTCCATCTGGGATACGATAATAACCCCAAGATCTCCAGGTTTTTTAAAAAAAACGAAAGGATCGCTTGTCGTAAAATGGGTCATATATCTCATATCAGCGTCACGCGATGATGCATATAGGACGTAAGCATCAGCGCCGCTTTTTTTGACCGCGTTTGAAAGTGGGTCCATCTCTCAGGATATATGTAGTTAAACGTCAAGTACTTTTATTTCGGAGTTGACATACCAGTGATGGAAGAGAATGTAAAAAACCAGTTCAAATATAAATTTTACCGGCTCACGATCCAGCTCAATATTATTATCTTTCTCGTAGCCATATCCGTGATGGTTTTTTTTATTATTCATTCCCCTTACAGCGTTCCAATAATCATGGGGATGCTCATCCTGGCTCTCATTCTTTCTCTGGATTTTTCTAAGAAATACAAAGAAACAAAAAAGTGGCTTGAAGAAAAATCGGAAAAAGATAAAAAAGATAATGGAACAGGACAGACAGGCACGACATAATGCCCAGGGATGATGGTTTTAAGGGATTCTTATGCTCAAGAAGATGAAAGACGAGATCGAACTGCTCAGCCGTCATATCGAGGTAGCAAAAGCGGTGGCAGACCACGAACCGATCGGTATCATGAAGCTTGCAGAGCTGCTCGATCTCCCCTCGCACCGCATCCGTTACTCCCTGCATGTTCTGGAACAACTCGGGTATATCCGCGCTTCACCGGAAGGTGCAGTTGCCACACCCAGGACGGTTGAATTATTCCAGCATCTCAACGGTGATCTGGATGAACTTATACGGCTGCTTACCGCGATGAAGCGTTATTGATCCGGCACGATATTTCAATCTCTCTGGTGTCAACTTTGAT
Source organism: Methanoregula sp. (assembly GCA_035562475.1). Taxonomy (GTDB): domain Archaea; phylum Halobacteriota; class Methanomicrobia; order Methanomicrobiales; family Methanospirillaceae; genus Methanoregula. Next base: position 131 of record DATMWO010000189.1, on the reverse strand, counting down.
CGTCTTTAGAGTTACCTTTAAAAGCGCTCACAAAGAATCTAATAAAGCGTATTGATATTGCCTCCCTAACTCAGTTGGTAGAGTGTCGGACTGTTAATCCGAATGTCACAGGTTCGAGCCCTGTGGGGGGC
>DATMWO010000188.1:0-2061 GCA_035562475.1 Methanoregula sp. | reverse complement strand
GTTTATGGGCAGTCGGGATTTTCATTGCGGTCTGGATCATGGTATTTTTTATTGCATTCATGACCGCACTGGGCAATGATACACCGTTGGCCAGAACGACCCTCAAAGGCGTTGAGCTGTTTGCCATCGTTGCAAACCCGCTGTGGGGAATTCCCCTAGCTTTCCTGATCGGAGTGTATAGCAAAAGGAAATAATGCTCTATCCCCTGCATCACCCCCAGAGAAGAATCAGGGTTATCCCGCTTTTGGCACCGGCTCGTTCCGGGTCCGGTTCAGGTACAGCCCGACTCCTACCGGGATGAGGAATGTGAGAGCATAGTACACGAATACATCCGGTTCGTAGTAGGTCGCCTGGAACAGCATCACGATAAACAGGTAGTCGAGTATAACGGCGATCAACACCCACGCGACCCCCACCTCGGCGTAGTACTGCAGGGGGAGAGGCTTCCGCTGCCTGAACCACCACCACGCAATCACGATAGTGACCGGGGTGAAGATGGCAAGAAGGATCCAGCCCATGATTCCCGCATACGGTGTATAAAACAGCACCAGCGATGCAAGATACCCGATAAACCAGAGAGCCGTGCCAAGTCCTGCGGTATCGATAATCCACTGCTTCATACAGGGTGTTTTGCCGTTTCGCATTCTTGTGCTTTGCGCTGTATTTCGGGAGATCCGGATCCGTTTCTTGGTTTCTTGGGTATCATCAACCTGGTTGTCATCGTTTGCAAAACCCTCTGCCGGGAATTCCCGGCACTTTCCTGTTTGGGCACAGAGAGCTACCAAAACTACGATACTTCACCCACAACGGATGGTTCACTGCTGATCTGATGGCATCATCGATCAACAATATACCGCTTCAGGAACAACGGCCGTATCCCGGCCATATTCAGGAAGATTGCAAGCAGGTACACCACGGTCAGTTTCACTCTCCCGATACGCTGGAACCTGCGAGGAGAACTCCGGATGACCCGGCTGATCTGCTTCATCCTGCCGTATCTCCTGACAGAGCGGCAGAATTCCAGGTCCTCACAGAACGGGATGATCGCAAACCCACCTGCCTGAAAAAAAATATCCCGTTTTACAAATATGCCGGAATCCCCAAAAAAAGTCCGGGTATATTTTGTACAGGTATTGACAAGCAGGCCGATGACCGCGTGGAAGAGACCGGGTTCACCGAAACTGTGGGTGAAGGCTCCCCCACAGATGCCCTGCTCCCTGCAATCCCGTACAATATCCTGCAGGGAATCGACGGGGATCATGCAGTCAGCGTGAAGGAAGAGCAGGATCTCGCCCTGTGCTGCTGCTGCCCCCGTGTTCATCTGGCCGCTCCTGTCTGCCGGTGCAGAAAGAAGGTGGAGCGGGACGGGGAATCTTTCGGCGTAATGCTGGATCACAGCACGGGTAGCATCAGAACTGCCCCCGTCAACAATAATGAGTTCAAAGGATCCCTGCAGCCCGCCAAGGTGATCGAGGAAGGGCGCAATCATGTCCTCCTCGTTCAGCACCGGGGTGATAATGGAGATGAGCTGCATACACGCTTCCGTTCCTCAGACTGTCACGGGACTAAATCCAAATATTTATCCATTCTGATGAGGACTTCCCTTCCATGAAATTCGAACCCGGACCGTGGATGACAACGGGGAGCGGTATTTTCCTGCTGGGAGTTGCATGGCTCCTGTTCTGGCTCGGTCCTGCCTTCAAGCTGTATGAGGCAGATGCCCGGTGGGCGCACAATTTTGCGTTTGCAATCATCCTTATCACGGTCGGGATTGCGTATTACCGGCCATCGGTGTCCACATGGACTATCTCAATGATCGCCTCCTTTATTACTATTCCGACTGAACTTGCGTACTGGTCGGGGATGACCGCTACGCTCATCGAAGTGGCATTGCTGGCGCTCCTTCTCATCGTTGTGGCGGCTGAATGGAAGCTGAAACGGCCACTCCTTACGCCCGGTACGAAATCGGGATTCTGGCTGAAGATCCACCTGCCGGTCCTGACATATCTCGGCATCGTTCATATGCCCCTGATTTTTTTCATGATACGGTGGACCCATTCC
>DATMWO010000187.1:0-4696 GCA_035562475.1 Methanoregula sp. | reverse complement strand
GTGGTGAACTCTTTAAGATTCAGTTTTGATACTGAGTGGATAATGTCGTTCAGTTTTTCATCGGGCTGTTTGATTAGATATTCCTTAATATGGTAGTTACGCTCGATGGTTTTCCCCATTTTTGATGTCCGCCAGGTTGTGTCATATACCATAAGCTCCTTTTTCGAAACGTCTCCTTTCCCGATACATTCCGCGGCTACCTGAGCAGCAAGTCGCCCTGTGTACATGCTGTTGTAGATCCCGCCACCGGTAAGTGGATCTACCACACGGGCTGCATCACCGGCAATTATGAGACCATCCGCAACCGTGCAGTCAAGAGGACGACAGACGGATACACCGCCGGCAATACATTCAATGGATTTCCCCTGGGGAAATGTCTTTTTAACAAACCTGTCAAGGTAGTCTTTTGCCCGGTGACCTTCCCCGCTTTTTTTGCCGGAGATACCTACCCCGACATTTGCGGACCGTTCACCTTTCGGAAAAACCCAGAGGTATCCCTGGGGTGCAATTTCATTGCCCAGATAAAAGACGGTTGAGTGCTGATCGATATCGATATCAGCCATCACATACTGGGCAGAGCTCATAATTTCACGGACAGGTACAGTGGTATCAATACCACACCATTTCGAGAATTTTGATTCAACACCATCGGCCGCAATGACCACGTCAGCAGTAACATTCGTTACTGTTCCGCAGCACTCAATCTTTGCCCCTTTGACAAATCCATTTTCCATAATCGGGGCTGAAGCGCGGGTCTTGACTGCAACATCCGCCCCGGCCTCGGCCGCTTTCCAGACCAGCTCACGGTCAAAGAATTTTCGATCAAGGATGTAGCCGACTTTGTTGCCGGCGAGCCCGGATTCGAGTTTCATTAAAAAACCATCGGGAGCTACGATGCTCGCCCCGGTCATCTCAGCTGAGATACATTTTGGGTCGGGATCCATGAACTCATGAAGGGCTTCTTTCCCGATCCCCTCGGCACAGCGGACAGGGGCACCAATTGCCGGACGCTTTTCGACCAGACATGCAGAGAGTCCCTTCTCAACAGCAGTTTTGGCGGCAAGCGCACCTGCCGGACCTCCCCCGATGACTAAAACATCGTACTTATTTTTCATGCACGACCTCCAGAGCACCCAGAGGGCAGACTTTTGCACAGATCCCACAGTTTGTGCACCACTTCTCCACACAGAGGTATGCATCAATCAGTTCAAGGGCACCTTCCGGGCAGACTGACACACAACAACCGCAATATCCACAGATATCCCGATGTACTTTGAGCATTGACTAATCATGTTGTTGTTCTGTTTCATTAATATTTACGATTAAATTCCTTGATGCAATCCCCTGTAGTGCAGGACATCAGACGAGCGAGAAGGTACCGTACTTTCCACCGCCGCCCGGGTGCAAAGTGACATGCCCATTCCGCAGGGCTTCAATTGCATCTGAGGTTTCAGCATGGATGGTGCGGATTTCAGGAATCGGGGCATTGATCAGCACCTCAATCTCATTGCCAAACGTTCTGATGAAGCACTCATAGAGGGATCTGCACTTCCTGGTGTGCGGCGATGAGACCCCCATCACGGTCTGGATGATCTGGCCGAGGGGAATAATATGGAGATACGGGGGACGTTTGCCGGGCTTACCACCGGAAGCAAGCTCGTGCGCCCGGTCATACACACCTTTCTTGATGATACCCCCATCAGCCGGGCACCGCCATTTATGCCGGACTGCCAGTTCCGGTGAATACTGGGTAAAGCACCGGGTGCAGGCCGTCCTGTTATATTTTCCTTCCTCCGGAAAGAACCCGGCATTCATCTCTATGGCCCCGTTCCTGATGCACGCCAGTACATCCTTGGTTGATAGATTCGCAATCTGAAGCCGGTTGAATTCCCTGCCGATCTTATCCGTTTGCGGACTATGAGCATCCGAATTTGAAAGGAACGGCACATTGTAGAGATCCGGAATTGCTGCACCGTACGAGCTGTCTGCTGAGAGACCGAGTTCCAGAAAATCGATCGACTGGCTGCCGTAGCAATCCGCAACGCGATCAAAATACGCGTACATCGCTGTCCAAGGAGTAAACGCATGTGCCGGGCCGATCATTGCCCCGACTTCATGCACATATTCTGCAATTTTCTCTCCGGACAGGTAGACATGCGGGCGACCACTGGTGAGAAAACTTTTGCAGGTTCCTTTTAAGAGTCCCTGCAGTTCATTGAACTGTGAGAAATCCTCTCCCACTATCAGGTGATGCACCCGGTGTTCGTCTTCAACTTCGCTGGTCGGGAGGACCAGAGTGCCGGCATCATTCTCAAGAAACGGTTCCCAGGTTTTCCTCCATACCGGATGGAGCGCGTCACCGGTGCCGAGTATATGGATACCTTTTATCAGGCAGGCTGATAACAGGTGCTCCGGTTGCATAAAGCGGGAGACAGCTATCGAATACGGGGAGTGTATATGCAGGTCGGCATTCGCGAGCATATTAACCGATATAGCTCAGCTCTTCATCCTTTTGCAACTTGTTGCCTTCGACTAATCCTTCGATGACTTTTTCCATTTCAGAAGCACGGTCGTTGAGCTTGGTAGGATCGACCGGTACATCAATCAGTTTTGAGAGTATTGTGAGAACGTTTGCCGCGCTCATCGGGTCGACAAGGTACCCGCTCGTTTCGCCCATCAGGCATGCTGCATCTATCCCGCGTTTTGCAGAAAGTCCGAGCATCAGTCCGGCTGCGCCGATGATCCCGCCGCCGGGTTCATTCCGGTCAAACGTGACACCTGCCTCTTCGAGTTCCGGGCGGAGCTCCGCGCGGTTCACAGCTCCCAGCACCCTTGGCTCATTAACCAGGTGACCGACACCAAAACCACCAAGCGTAAAAATGCGTTGTACCTTCAGATCCTGCGCGATGCCGCAGTACTGGTCAGCAAGGAGATAGTGCCCTTCGTTTGAGGTACTCTGGTGATCACCGACGAGAAAAATGAGGTCTTTTCCTGGTGCCCGGTAAAAATAGAGTTCGTTTCGTGCCAACCGGGCAAGACCATCTTCTTCAAGGATCACCTGTGGAGGAAAATAGATCGAATGGATCTCCCCCATCTTCTCGGCGCCAAGCATGTGGATCATGTATTCGGCAACCAGTTTGCCCACCTGCCCAATTCCGGGGAGTCCTTCGATCATAACAGGATTGATAAGGTTTTTTTCCTTGAAACCATCGAGATAACCGACAGAGATCTCTTCAATCATTTTTTGCCAGCCTCCGGTATTTCCCGTACCGATCCTCAAGAGAAAATCGTGCCGGGTGAGCAATCGCAGTCGGTTTGCCACATACAGGGCATATGGGAGAAAGGGTATAAATTCGATCTTCTGCGCAGTGACGGATGTGACCGCTCATTGACTCTTCCCGGACTTCGGTTTCTTGACGAGTTTGCCTTCGCCACCTGACTTTTCCATGACAGAGATCGCTGCATTGGCTGCTTTTTCAATTGCCTTCTCTGCTTTCTTATAATCAGGAGCGGTCACTTTGATTCTGTAGGTCGGAGCCCCAAGATATAGGATTTCAATATCAACTCCGGCAATTTTTGGTTCAGCACTTTTCAATGCTTTTTTGATAACGGAGATTCCATCAGGCAGGGTAGAAGTGAGGTAAAGATGCCCCGTTACTTCGACTTTGGGGACTTTTACATTTTCCTGTGCAACATTCAGAAGAGTCTCGGCAACCTTCTTTGAGAGATTCAGTTTTTTGAGGGTTGTTTCGCTATCGATCACAAGATCTTCAAATACCGGATAGAAAGCCCCGTATTTACTGAAAATCTCGTTCTCAAGAGCTGGGGCTGGTTCACCAGTCTGTTCTGCTACAAAACCCAGCCACTTCTGGGCTTTACTCTCGTTTTTCCATTCACGTATTTTCTCGCGGCGCTGGTGTTCGTTGACATCTTTTAAGGAAAGATCAATGTGACCACGAGTCCGGTCAACGTTGAGCACCTTGCAGACAATCTTCTGTCCTTCACGAATGTGGTCGCGGATATACTTGATCCAGCCGGTTGCAATTTCAGAGATGGGAATAAGACCCTGGCGGCCACCGTACTCATCAAGAGATACAAACGCTACAAAGTCCTTGACATTCTGTACGGTGCAGACAACCAGCTCCGATTCCTGTGGCCATTCTCTGTCCAGCATGGGAAGGATCACTTGAGCTCTGAGAGGATCTCAGCCCTGATACTTGCCTTTCCCCCGGTGGGAAGCGCAAGATCATGTCCGCAGACGATACACTTCACCAATGTACTTGCTTTTTCAAATACCGTCTGCTCGTTCTCACAGTCCGGACACTTTACTTTGAAAAATTTACTTCGGTTTTCCCGAATCTCGCGTACCATTATACACTCACTCCGTCAGCTCAAACTTTGCGACCCGGTAACCTTTGCGCAGATGTGCCTTTCCGCAAGTAACACAGCGGTACCGGACATTTATCTTTTTGGTCGGCTTGTCGCCTCCGGGCACTTTTGAGAATTTTCCCATATTGCCCACTTTTCCTCTGCGGGCCTTCTGGCGGTCAATCCAGTGAAGGCCGGTTGTCTTGCCTTTTTTTACCCTCTCGACCTCATGCATCTGATGATTCCTGCAGTGAGGACAATAGGTGTTGAATTTTGCTGGCATTTTCATAAAATTTTCACCGATAATTTGGATATAGAATACCAATAC
>DATMWO010000186.1:0-2485 GCA_035562475.1 Methanoregula sp. | reverse complement strand
CGGTGCGACCCGTATCTTTATCCCCCGTATTGAAGATGTTACTCAGCCCGGAACATTTACCAAGATCGGGTGTTATGATGTCTGGAATCTTCATGAAACTGCGGATTGCAGAAACTGTCACGTGACGGGTTCCCACGATATTACGATAGGTTGCCGTCACTTTACGGTCCGTTGCCAGAACTGCGGGTTTACCCATTTCTATAAATTCGATCTCGAATACATGGCAAAGGATGAACTCAAGGTGTAGCAAAAAGACCCCGTATTTTCATGATACTACGGTAATCGCTCTCGAAAAAAATGTTACTAACTTTCTGGGGCATCTCATCCGTTGATAGTAAGGACACGGCGTTTTTTGGGATCTTTTATTGAATTATGGACACGTTTCTGGTAGTTTTTTAATATCGCCTTAAGCTCTATCCGAAGTTCATGGTTTTTTGTTAAAAAAATGAACATTACCGTGGTGTCTGCAATGATGAGCGGAGATATGCCAATCAACCGGGTTACATCTGCTGCTTTCGAATCGGGATCACTATGCCCAAAAACGCGGTTTCGCTGGAAATGCTGGTAGATCATCAGAATGGATTCGTCATCCAGCTGATCCCAGAATCCTTTGAGCTCGGCAAATGAGAGATGTTTTTCAGTGTAATTGTTCTCTTTTATCCCGATATCCGGGTCAATGAAGATGAGACAGGCTTGGGGGAAGTGTTCAAGAATACCGGAAAAATAGGTTGACCGTGTCGCTTGAGAAAAAGTCTCCTCTTTCTCGATCCGAACCCGCACTTTTTTTGTTCCGATGCTCTCCTTGAGTTCTTTGAAGTACTCCTTGAGGGTCGCGTAATAATTGTCCACATCTTCTTTTGTTCGAAAACGCCGGAAACATTCGATCAGGTTTTTATTTCTGCATCCCGGATTCCCCCGGAACCGGGGATAATAGGCTGTCAGCATGGGGATGATGACCAGCCGGTCGATTTTTCCATGAAAATTTTTGAGGATATCCGTTATGAGATCGTATTTAAACAGGTCTTTTGTGTCCCCGAAAAATTTTGCATTCATCTGTCTGCCCTCATACGAGGATATTTACAGGGTGGATAAAAAAAGGTTGTGGAAAAGAAACTGTCTATTTTTCTTCCCGTATCATTGCAATCGCTTTTTTCGGGCATTCATTCGCGCAGATACCACACCCCTTGCAGAACATCAGGTCAACATTGAGATCTGCATCGATAGCACTGTCCGGGCAATACATCTCACAGAGACCGCACTGGTTGCACTTGTCTTTATCCACAACAGGTTTAAAGACACGCCACGTTCCGGTCTTTCCTGCCGCTCCCAGTGTAGGCTTACTCATTGCGAGACGTTGACGATTCTGGCTCATTCGCTCATCTCCCTGTATGCCGCTTCAGCTGCCTTGACATTGCGCTCATCCGTAAACATTTCCCGGATTGACTTTTTTGCTGAATCAACCGAAATGATACCCATCTTTGCAAGTGCCCCCAGCACCGGTGTGTTCAGGATAGGGCTTCCCGCAACGACGAGATTCTCCCTGAGTGCAATACCGGTCAGGTCCACATGACTTGTCTTAAAGCCGGTAAACTCCTTTTTGTGAGCACTGTTAACCAGTACTGTTCCGCCGCTTTTTAATCCCTGAAGTACATCGACTACATCCATTACGCTTGCATCGAGCACCACGACCATGTCAGGTTTTTTTATCTGACTGTAGATCTTGATTGGTGTATCATTTATCCGGACGAAGGACACGATTGGTGCACCCCTGCGTTCGGCACCGTAGAACGGGCATGCGGTTGCGTACTTCCCATCATGGATTGCTGAAAGTGCCAGGAGCCGTGCGGCAGTGACCCCTCCCTGTCCGCCCCGGGAATGGATGCGGATCTCATACATGGTCACTCACCCCGAACCAGAACTCTTCGCCGACATGTCGCTTCCGGATGAAATCCGCAATATCTTCATAGGTGACCTCCTGGCCGCCAAGGCCGGCAATCACGCTGAACACATTGGTCTTCTGCTGAGCCTGGATGGATTTTGCGAGTATTCCCCCGAATCCAAACGAGTAGTCGCGGTCGATAACGACGATTTCCTTTCCTTTGAGATCGAGGTCAGGGAACGGGCGCAGCCAGCGCAGGCGCATTGAGCCTGCCCTGACGCCTTCCTTACGAAGCATATCGATCGCAACTTCGGCCTCCTTGCCGAGAGTGCCCATGGATATAACGACTACATCAGCGTCGTTACACCTGTAGTCTTCCGTGAATCCGTACTTCCTGCCGAAACGCTTTGCGAACTCCTTCTCGGTTGCCCCGATTATTTTAACTGCATCACGCATTGAGCGTTCGATATCCCAGCGGAATTTAAAATGCTGGTCAGGACCGGTAAGCCCGCCATATCCCGCAGGATTCTTCGGATCAATAGCATGGGGGAGGTGAATCGGCGGTATGAAATCACCGATTTCGACCGTATCAAGCGGCTGCATGAT
>DATMWO010000185.1:0-2694 GCA_035562475.1 Methanoregula sp. | reverse complement strand
GGTGAGTGATACGGTTCCCGACATTCGGTCGCCCCTCCCCCATGAACCTGAGGAGAGGGTCATGGACGAATTTCCTTACCCGGAAGAGGAAGGCAGACATGAGCCAAAACCGAAACCCAGGAGGGCCAGGAAGCCCCGGACCGTAGTGTCGCAGGATAGTGAACAATTTTAAAAACTTTTTCGTTTTTTTGTTTTGATCTGCATTATAGTAGTAAGGAGCTATGATCGACACTACCCCATCGACATCATCACTGCCCACCCCAGAAGAAATCCAAGAATAGTGCCACCGTTCAACGGTGGTAGTCCTGCCTGGGGTTTTCCCGACGAGACAAAGTGTAAAAGGACTGCAAGTCCGGCAAGGGAACCGATCATTGCACCAAGTGCCGGAAGGTTGATAATTCCAAAAAGCCGCCATCCCTGTAAAAAGACATTCGCAGAGACAACAAGTATGGAGGGCATGATCAGGTCTCCCATCCCGATAATGAATGCTGCACGTTCGCCGCCCTCATCCAGCTTTCCAACCCCGTCACGTATGAACGAGTAGTCACGCCGCTTGGGAATGACAAAGAGGATCGGGGTTTTGAGATCGATCACCCCTTCGGCAAGCGTGATCATATGTTTTGTTTTATACACGGAGATTGCATCATACACCGCAAGAAGTACCAGCAGGATTACCACAAGATACCATACGAGTGAGGATCCAAAAATCGCTGCAACTCCCGCAGCAATCAGAATTCCAAGACCGTCAATCACGTACCATTCAGGGTATTTATAGAGAAGGACCGTCGCAAGTATTGAGAGGGTGAACAGGATGATGAGCCCCCAATCTGAATCACCTGCTACAGCGTATACGAGTGCCCAGAAGATATACACAAAGGTGAGGAAGATTGACAACCCGATTATTACTGCAATGATCTTTTTTAAATTAAATTTTATCAGCAGCAGTAAAAAGCCGGTGAACACCAGCAGGATCACAATAAAGATGAACGGATTTGCCAGTGACTCGGGATCTTCAAATGCGGTGATTCCTGCAGCCTGCACAGGAAGCGAGATCAGGATTGCCCCGATTTCCACGGCAAGGAGCAGGAGTGGCATCACAAGGAAGGGAATTATGCGTTTTATATCCAAGATGCATCTCCATGTAGTTAGATTAATTACTGTGCTCTCATCATCTAAAAGTATGGACATACGTGAATACTGGGTCGATATCCTGCTCACTATCGTTATGATCGTCTCCACACTCGTCCTCATCAACAGGTTCTGGCAGGATCTTACTATTGCAATTGCCGCAGGTCTTATGATGCTTGCACTTGGAGGACTCTTCCTCTCACTCCAGATCAAGATGCGCCACCTGGAGCGGAGTATTGTGCTGCGTGAACGAATTTTACGCAACAATCTCGAGGAGATATCCCGGCGGATGGCGGAAAAATTCGATATGTCAATGACCCACCTGGATGAACTGGTCGGGGAATATTCGAAACGTACCTACCGTTAAATTTTTTATACGTTCGTGAGTCGTTATGGGCGTCGCAATACGGGACATCGTAGCTGATTACAAGACACCGGTGACCTGGGATTCACTGCCAGGTGTCGCAGCAATCGACGCAAACAATGCACTTTACCAGTTCCTGACCATCATCCGGCAGCCTGACGGGACACCCCTCATGGACCGGCAGGGGCGTGTTACCTCACACCTCTCCGGAATCCTCTTCCGGGTCTCGAATTTTTTGGAGAAAGGGATAAAGCCGGTCTTTGTCTTTGACGGGAAACCCACCGCTCTCAAGCAGACGACGATTGACGGGCGCCGAAAGATCCGGGACGAAGCTGGCGAGAAATGGAAAGAGGCGGTTGAGCGGGGCGATGAGGCTGAAGCCTACAAACAGGCGCGTTCCTCCTCCCGGGTCGATACGACTATCATCGAAACATCAAAAGAACTCCTCCGGCTCATGGGTCTCCCGACCATCCAGGCGCCGGGCGAAGGTGAAGCCCAGGCAGCCTATATGGTAACAAAGGGGGAGGCACGGTACGTAGTGTCGCAGGACTACGACACGCTCCTCTTCGGGGCTCCCCATCTTGTAAGGAACTTAACGGTCAGTGGCAAGCGGAAGATCCGGGGACGGCAGATCACGGTAAACCCTGAACGACTCATTCTTGCCGATGTGCTCGACGGGCTGAAACTGACCCGCGAACAGCTGATCGAGATTGGCATCCTTATCGGTACGGATTTCAACCCGGGTATCGAGGGAATCGGTGCAAAGACCGGGCTTAAGATTGTGCAACGCGGGGAGTTTATGGCAAAAGTCCATGAGAAACTGCCGGATTTTGATCCAGCACCTGTTATGGATCTTTTCCTGCACCCGGATATAACGGACGATTACACGCTTGCATGGGGACATCCTGACATCACCGGCATCAGGAAAATGCTCTGCGGGGAGTACGATTTTTCAGAAGAACGGGTGGAGAAAGCCATGGAGAATTTCTGCGCAAAGGCCGGGCAGAAGACCCTCGAAAGCTGGTTTTAGAAATTTTCTCTGGATTTACCTGAAGAAATGGGTGGTTGCCCCCCACGGTACTCCATGTGCTGAGATCGAGTGAAATAAATCCTGTACGGGCTCAGATTTTCTCCTGGATTCTTACCTGCCCCAGGGAAAAACCCGGAAAACCCCCTGTTTCGGTTCGTGTCGAGAATACGTC
>DATMWO010000184.1:0-4883 GCA_035562475.1 Methanoregula sp. | reverse complement strand
GTTGGAGTGTATGGGCCGGTCCTTTTCACTACCCATCCGGTTCCCCGAGGATTCATATACAAATATATCCTGGGTTTCACACCCATCTTTCTGGCAGCCCTCTCGGGAATTATCCTGAATATCATGCTGGGTGCAGGTAAGTCATTTCCTCATTCCCTTGTAGGTCCCCTGGGGACGATTGTTCCTGATCTGGATATATTTGTCCAGCTCTTCGCGTATCTGATAGCGCCCATCTGTATCTTCCTTTTTTTTATCTTTCTTGGCGATGTGTTGAACCGTCCGGAAGTATGGACAGGGGCAGGCCTTGCATTAATAATGAGTGTAATCGGCGGACTGGTCTACATGGGAAGTCCGACACTTTCAACCAGTTACCTGTTTGACCTTTTCCGATGGATAGCATACCTGATCCAGCCTTTTAGTGTTATTGCTTCGCTGATTGTTATTGCAGGAATCGAAATATTCCGGCGGTCCGTAACCTACACAATCACCCGGGACGTCGTGATAATTACCGGAGGTCTCTGGAACCTGGCAGAGAATGTAATCCCCCTCCACCAGATCGAGCGATTAGTTCTTGTACAGGGTCGTCTGGGACACTTTTTCCATTTCGGGACCATAGTCCCTGCAGGATTAGTATTCGGGATTTCTCAGATAGATATGAGAGGTCGACACGTAACCGGTGATACGGTATATCCCGATACCGATTCGTCATCTACCCTGCGTTGGGAACAAGGATTGCACAACCCTCTTGTCAGCTTGTATGGAATACGCGATCCAGAGAAGGTGAAGGTGCTTCTTGAAAAAGCGATGCACCAGAAGTCAGAAAAAGACAAGGGATGAGGTATTTACTGATTCCGGGTCAGGTTACCTGTGTTCCATCATCTTATACCCAGGCAGGGACAACACAAATGGATGAGGTAGTCATGAACAGACAAGTTGTCAAATGGTGCTTAGATCTCGGGATGGGGATAGCCTTTCTGGTCAGTTTCATCACCGGGTTCTTCAAGTTCACCTACCTTATGCGTATATCCGGTCTCGTGGATCTTGTACTTCCCCTCGCATTGATGAGTGATATCCATGACTGGGCCGGTCTCGCACTGGGTTTTTTTGTTGCTGCACACCTGTTTTTAAACCGTGCATGGATCATAACTATGACAAGAAAAATCATTTCCAGGGCACCAGAGATAAACTGATGCTCAATCAAAAAAAAAAGGGTAACTCCTTCTGACAGAATTTTTTTTAATTCGAGAAAAAATTCTTGTCCAGGTCCCCTTTATTGGAATACCCCCGTTTCTCCCAGTAGCCCCGGTATCCCGGGTCATCAGTTACCTGAATCTTTTCGATCCACTTGATCCATTTGTATCCCCATTTGTCTTGTGCTACCAGCTGGAAAGGATAACCTCGTTCAGCAGGGAGTGTGACATTGTTCATTTTATACGCCATGATAATATCATTGTCCATCAGGTAATCAAGCGGGAAGGATGTTGTATAACCATCATGTGCCGTGAATATCACGGTATTTGCACGGGGATCGATGCCCGCTTCCCGGATCAGGTCGCGGACCAGCACACCCTCCCAGAGGATCGTTGCATCCCAGCCTTCCACGCAGAAGAGCGTGACAATCTTGGTATAATGGGGGTATCCGGTAAGAATTTCCTGATAGGTGTAGACATCGGTTTTGTTCGTCAGACCGGTCACCGTGAGCCGGTAATCGGATGTGTTGACATACTGGGGACCCCGGATAGAATTTTCACGGAAATCATTCATTGAAGAGAGATCGTTGCCCTGGTACGCCCTCACTTCAACACCAGGGAGTGCGTTAGGACCACCCGGGGGTGGGATGGATCGGCTGCCCGTTCCGGCAATGAGGAAAAATGCAGCTACAATGAGGATAATTACCCCAATCACGATGAAAGCAAGATTTTTTGAGTTCATTACCGGATAACTGTGCCCCGGATCTTATTAACCATCGCATGGATGCAGAGCATACGACGGAGGGGTAAGATCCAGGGGCACCCATCTGGCAAGAAGCTCTGCTACCAACCGATTTACCCGCTAAGGCGATAGGATCCCGGAGAACCACGGCCAAAGTATTCTTCATAGACCACATACAGATTAATGTCATCCGGAGCCCGGTAGGGTTTTGGCACGTATCCCAGGATTCTCCGTATATCCCGTCGGATATAAAATGAACGGTGTTTCACCAACGCCCGCTGCTTTCCGATAGACACCGGGAGCTGGTGGATATGGGTGTGACACATCTGGCAGACTATCAGGATACGTGTTGACGGGTCGTGTTTCATCTCCTTTGTCGGCTGCCGGGAGATGCTGTGGATTTCAAGAAACAGTGAAGGAAAATAATCATGGCAGAGCTCGCAGGTGTTCTCAACTGCAATTTTCAGTTTCTCTTCCTGAATAGGGGTTATGCTCATACAGGTACATTCCGGCATGATTCATCTCCTCTTTGATCATCCGACCATTGTCCGGTGAGGATAAAAGAGTTTTCCCACCCTGGTTGTGAGATTCAAAAAAAAAGGTCTGCGATCAGGAGAAGCCTCGTGTAACCCTGATAAGCGGTGTCCACAAGAGGGAAGCCGCTCGGCCTCATCAGAGCACACCAGAAACAACAGAGAGGATAAAACGAGTGGTATTCCTGCCGCTTAAACCCGTGGCTGCTGCTGTGTGGCGCAATGGAACGTACCGAATCCTTCAACCATTGCACGGGCATCAATCCCGATTACTTTGCGGCCGGGGAAAAGACCCTGCAAAATCCGCAACGCCTCGGTATCATTCGGGTCTTTAAAAACCGGTACGATTACAACAGTATTTCCTATATAGAAATTTGTGTAGCTTGCCGGATACCGCTCATCCCCATCGGCGATCTTTGACGGCATGGGGAGTTTCACGACCGTGAGAGGTGTTCCGTCCTGGTTGCTTGATTGTTTGAGGATTTCATAATTTTCATGCAGGGCCCGGTAATTTGCATCCGCAGTATCGTTTTCGTATGCACATACAACGGTTGCCGGGGCAACAAAACGTGCAATATCATCAATATGACCATCCGTATCGTCACCCACGATCCCGTCATTCAGCCAGATCACCTTCACAATCCCGAGATATTCTTTAAGGAACTCCTCAATTGTATCAGAAGATAACGAAGGGTTACGGTTCGGATTTAACAGGCAGGAGCGGGTGGTCAGCACCGTTCCCCTTCCATTGACATCAATCGATCCTCCTTCGAGAACGATGCCAGGAACGAACTGGGGAAGCTCCAGCCGGCGGTTCATGACGGTGGGAATCCTGCCATCGTTGACCTGATCTTCATATTTCCCGCCCCAGGCATTGAAATTCCATCGTACTATCGCAGACCGCTTCAATGCACGGTTGATAACAAACGTAGGGCCATAATCCCGAATCCAGACATCCGAGAACTCAGTTGTATGAAGTTTAACAAATGAAAGATCGATCTGGCTTTCCCTGAGCCGGGTTTTAACTCTTCGGTGCACAGCTGCAGTGGGAATAAACAGCTCAATCCGTTCAGATGGGTGAATTGCAGTAACAAACTCAAAAAAAGCCTCTTCGACTGCAGAGAGTTTTGGGAAGGTAGTCTTGTTATGCGGCCACGAGAGCCATACTGCATCATGGGGTTCCCATTCAGCCGGCATATGGAACCCCCGGTTTCTCGGAGTATCGCCCGGACGGATTTCCGGAAATGCCCCATCATTTCCCGGGAACAGGGTGCAGGTCAGACCGTACGTGTCCGGGCGCCGGTTCCGGAAGAAACCCCAGGATTCCCTGACTGCCTGGTTCATTGATAAGTCGAGCGTGGCAATCAGCGTTTCTTCCGTATCTCCACCCTGGCAGATGATCTTGCCAAATGCATCACAGATAAACGAACCCCCGAAAAATTTTATATCCGCTTCCTTGCCAACCCGGTTTATCGCCGCAACATGGACACTGTTTGCAACAGCGTGGCCCCGCTGGATAAGTGCCCATGCTTCGTGCCAGTTACCTTCTGCAGGTTCTTCGCTGGTGGGATGCCCGATTGCCGTCGGATAAAAAATGATCTGGGCTCCTTCAAGAGCAACACAGCGAGCTGCTTCAGGAAACCACTGGTCATAGCAGATAAGCACCGCTATTCGCCCGTACCGTGTAGTATGAACGTGATACCTGTCCCCGGGAAAGAAGTACCCTTTTTCAAAGAAACCGGGGTCCTGCGGTATATGGACCTTGTGATAGGAGGCATGGAGTGTGCCGTCAGCATCGATCACAACTGCAGTGTTGTAGTATCTCCCATCTGATGACTTTTCAAAGATCGGGACGATAATGACAACATTGTTCCGGCGGGCGATCTCGGAAAATATCCGGGTAGAATCTCCGGGAATCGTTTCTGCAAAGGGTGAAGCATTCACCCCAATTCCCTGGGGAAAGTAACGCGTACGGAAAAGTTCTGGCAGACAGATTATCTGTGATCCCTTTTCTGCCGCAAGCTCAACCTTCGATAATGCTTTCTTGAGATTCTCGTTAGGATCCGGACCAACTGCCATCTGGATGAGACCGACTCGTACGTTTTTTTGCTGCATACGCCTCTTGATATACGAGTTTTTTCTTACTGGGATATCATGCTATCCAAACGAATTGAGTGCGGTGCTCTAGTATAATATCTGCGCGGGACTTCCCGCATCATCGATGAGAAAAATGCTGACGGGTTTGATCAGTGAGCGCGAAAAAATCCAGGTGTTCGATATTTGTATGGATATGTTCACCGATGTGCGGTATTCCACCTGACAGGGCGAGCGGTAGAGGAACAATGCCGGAATCGTACCCTTTTTTTGATTGTCTTATACATCCTTATAGGAAAATAAGTCCAACAAAAAGTAAACTAT
>DATMWO010000183.1:0-5155 GCA_035562475.1 Methanoregula sp. | reverse complement strand
AGTAAAAACTATGCAATACCAATCCTATATGGCAACCATTGAGAATGTAAAAGAAGCGTTTGCCGGCGAATCCCAGGCAAACCGAAAATATCTGGCGTTTTCTGAAAAAGCTGCTGCAGAAGGTTTCAACAACGTTGCAACTCTCTACAAGGCAGCCTCTGAAGCCGAGGCAATCCATGCAAAAAAACTCTTAAAGGTGCTGGCGGCTATCGAATCCACGCAGAAAAACCTTGAAACCAGCATCACGGGTGAGACACACGAGTTCACCCATATGTACCCGGAATTTGTCAAGCTGGCAGAGGTGGAGGGTAAAAGTGATGCAGTACTTGCATTCACCCATGCTATGAAAGCTGAACAGGTTCATGCAACCCTTTACAAGAAAGCGCTCGATGCGGTAAAATCCGGAAAAGATATCGGGCGGGAAAAAATTTTCCTCTGTCCGGTCTGCGGGAATATCGAGATCGGGAAGGTCCCCGATAAGTGCCCGATCTGCGGTGTTTTCGGGAAACAGTTCAGGGAAATCACTCTATAATTTTTCCCCGCCGTTTCTGTTTTCATTATCTTTCTCTTTACCCCGTCTTTGTTTGCGACGGTGCAGCCACACCATGACAAGGATGATTGCAATCAGAGTCGCCCAGGATGCAGAGTATATAACAATTATAGGATAATTCAGGATTGTCTGCGGGGCTGGTGGCAGTGGCGGGGGTGCTATACTCTCAAACTGGATGGCAACCTTGGCGGGAAACCGTTCTTTTCCGTCGAAATATTTTATGCGCACTGTTGCGTTCCCTGATGGTACAACACCTTTTACCGGGGCATTGTTGGTGTTTGGGAATGCTATGGACCGTGTTATTCTCCCGTTTTCATCAGACAATTCAATATACCATGCGTCAGGGTACGAAACCGAATAGAAATCTTTTCCTCTCACAACAAGTGTTGAACCTGGTGGCAGCGCAACATTCCATGTGCCGTTTTCAGTCTGGTTTGAGAAAGTGAGGATCCGAGAAGTTACGTCATTTGGACCTAATAGAACCGAACCTGAAGCACCTGAACAGGAAGTAGGAGGCAGTGTCAGAACTAAAATATCCTTGGAAGGAGCGACAGGTTCCTGGGAACAACGGAACCTGTCATCCATTACCTGGCCATAGGTCAGCGCAAAGGGATAAATCCTTACTTCATCAAGCCCCCCCCGGAAATACTGCGGGCAATTCAGATCTGTCAGGTTGTAGACACCTGCATCGGCCCCGAGCATGATATAATTGTTGTATTCATAGTGGATCGAACCCGTTGCATTCAACTGGTTTCTGAGCACTCCATCGAGATACACTTTCAAAGTCTGCCCGTCATACGTTCCGGTAACCTGATGCCACTGGTGAAGCGAGATACCTTCATGCTGAACCGGGATTGACACTTCCCCGCGGCGTTCCAGATTTATTGTCCACCAGAGATCGTTGCCATCATCAAATCCCAACCTGTATCCCCCGTCCTCGTACGACGAGATTAAAACCTGTGGTTCGAACGAGTCCGTATAAAAGAACAATGAAACAGTTATTTCCTTTGCGGGGTGATTCTGGGAGCTGAATGGTATTTCCACGTAATCGTTAATTCCGTTAAAAAATATTGCCCGCCCGCAACCCCCGTTTTCAAGCCTTGATACACGATGCATGGTTCCCGCGTTGCCATTACCGGATACATCGAGGGCATAATTTCCGCTACCCTCATTGAAGTTGAAATACAAACCTGGTTCGGGAACTGAGTAAGAGTTGTCTGTGTAGGCATATGCCCCGTTTATCATGCAGAGAAGAATAAGACAAAAAAGAGTGTATTTTTTCAGTCTCCCTGTTCCCCACAGTACGCTCATGGTATCCTTTCAATGGTGTATAGGGGCTTGTCCAAAAAGAAAGTTGCTATGGTATTGAAAAATTTCTTTTTCGCTTATCAATATATTTATAAGAGAACGCACCATCTTCGAAATGATGAGAAAAGTCACCGTCTATTCTACAAAAAACTGTCCCTATTGCCGGATGGCAAAGGTATTCCTCGACAAACATGGTGTTCCTTATGAGAGTATCGATGTCGGTGAAAATACTGATGCTGCAAAAAAAATGATAGATCTTTCGGGACAACGCGGTGTTCCGGTTATTCTGGTTGATGATGAAGTAATCATCGGGTTTGATTCGCAGAGGCTGAACGACCTCTTTGGCGAAACCGTATCCGGTGAGGTGTATGATGTTCTCATCGTTGGTGCCGGCCCTGCGGGATTGACAGCAGGTGTTTACTGCGCCAGAAAAATGCTGAATACGATTATTATCAGTGAAAATATTGGTGGCCAGGCACTGGCATCATGGACAATCGAAAATTACATGGGTTACCGTATGATTAGCGGCGAAGAGCTGATGAAAAAATTCGAAGAGCAGGTCCGCATCCTGAATATGCGGCTTGAACTTGACCGGATTGTCAGCATCTCAAAAGAAGACGACGTTTTTACTATACGGACAATTTCAGAAAATACATTAAAAGCAAAAACCCTGATCTTGGCCCAGGGCAATCGTCCGAAAAAACTTGGTGTGGCAAACGAGGAACAGTATCTCGGACGCGGTCTTTCCATCTGTTCCACATGCGATGGACCCTTATATCAGGGAAAACGGGTGGCTGTAGTAGGTGGTGGCAATTCCGCGCTGCAGACTGCTGTTGAGATGAGCGAAATCGCACAGTCGGCACATCTCATCGTTCGGAGCAGTATAAGGGCTGATCCGGTATACGTCAGCATGCTCGAATCAAAAAAGAACATTGCCGTTCATTTAAACACACAGGTAACTGCCCTTCACGGGGATAAGTTCCTCTCTGCAATAACTATCAAGAATGAATCTGGTGAAGAACAGAAAATCGATCTCGATGGGGTTTTTATTGAGATCGGCTGGCTGCCCAATACTGATATTCTTGATGGCTTTGTCGCGCTGAACGAGAAGAAGGAAATCATTGTTGACATAAACTGCCACACGAGCATGGCTGGTGTTTTTGCAGCCGGGGATGTCACTTCGGTAAAAGGCAAGCAGATCATCATTGCTTCCGGAGAAGGGGCAAAAGCCGCACTTGAAGTCCATGAGTATCTGCTGACGTCTGCATCCCGGTGAGAAAAATCTTCATCATTTCGTGTTTTACATTTTAAAAAAGAAAAAAGCATTGAAAAATGTATTCGTTGTTCTTTCAATTCTCTCAGGGTACTGTCAGAAAACCTTTTTTCCGGTCTTTTTCCTTATACCCTTCGAGCAGCACAGTGGCGATATTTTTGACAGGTTTATCCGTGTGCCCGGCTATATGGAATTCACAAAACGGGCAGGATGATATTACAATATCTGCCCCGCTCTTTTTGATCTCTTCCCCCCTTCGTTTACCCAGAGCTGCCGCCTCATCCGGCATTCCGGATTTCACACCCCCTCCAGAACCGCAACAGATCGACGGCATATCAACAAGATCCACCGCCTGCCGGATCAGCTGACGGGGTTGTTCGCGAATGCCCTGCCCGCGAAGGAGGTGGCAGGGATCGTGATAGGTCGCCTTGACAGGAAGGCGTGCCGGAGGTTCAATCCCGTATTTTGTGAGCACTTCATTGATATCCATCACGAAAAAGGGTGTTTTGTAATCATTTTTCAGAGTCGATCCGCACCCGGCACACATCGTCATGACTGTATTGATATTACGGAACTGAAACGCATCGATGTTGCGTTTTTTGAGTGTATCCAGAAAAGCCAGCTGGCCGGTTCGGATGAGCGGCGAACCGCAGCAGACCTGCTCTTTGGGAATGATGACCCGGATACCGTTTCGTTTCAAAACTTCGATTGCATCCAGTGCTGCTTTGGGCAGGCGCATGTTATACATGCAACCGACAAAGAAACCGACCGTTGCTTTCACAGGGCCTTTCGGCTCGATCACTTCCGCATTTACGAGTTCCATAAAGGTCGTTTCAATCCGCGTAACGGAACGGCCTGTCTCTTTCACGAGTGCTGCAACTTCCTGGTGCCGTGGCAGGGTAAATCCACGCCTGTTTGCCAGCGCCCGTAGTTTTTCGATTGCTTTTGATGGAATCTCAATATCTTTTGGGCATGCCTTCCAGCAGGCCTGGCAGCTGGTGCAAGTGAACAGCCCTTCTTTCACAGCATCAACTACCCGGTCCCCGCTATCACGAGGATCAAGCGCCAGTCGCATTTCCTGCCGCATGGCCGTGGGTCCAAGAAACTTTGTAACATCCATTGCCGGGCAGACTGATACGCAGCAGAGGCACTCGATGCAATCCCGAAGAGGTTTTATCGTATCAATATCGGACTGAGTCGGCATTTTCAGTGCATCTGATGGTTTCAGGGACGCTATTGTCTCGAGTGTTGGCAGGAGATCAACAACGAGATCCTTTTTCACCGAAAGGTTCAGGGGCTCGATGGTGATATTATTTTGAGCCTCTTCCATGCAGGCAAGTACCGGCTCACCATTAACACGTACTGCACAGCTCCCGCATTGCCCCGACCCACAGCTATGCCGGTAAGAGAGTGTTGGATCCACTTCATCGTGTATGGCATGGAGAACATGAAGGATACGTGCACCCTCATTTACATTTACCGTATAGGTCTCGTAATGTGACTCCTTATCCTTATCAGGGTCAAACCGGCGAACTCTGATCGTAAGTGTCTTCATGTCCCCACCCCTTTCTGTTCGATACCTTCGTGAAATTGCGAGATGTACGTATGACCAAAGGGAGAGTGTCGGGCATCATGGGACTGATTAACATCGCTCCGGACATGTGCCCCCCGTGACTCTTTCCTGATGAGCGCCCCCCGGCAGATAAGAGAAGCTGTCAGGCACATATTCTGGACGATGCTGCAATCTGCAAGGTTTCTGAGAGATTCAGCCCGGATTTTCGCATGAGAGAGATTATTGACCGTCTCCAGTGTCTTATTGAGATCTGTTGCGTTCCGGAAGATCCCCGCACCCTGCCACATTACCTGCTGGAGCTGCGTTCGAATCCTTGCCGGATTGTCGCTTCCCGTAAGGAATGCATCAAGAAGATCCTGCTTCTGTTTTACCTGTTCTTCATTCACATTTTTCATTCGTTTTTCTGTTTTACCTGCAAATTCCCCCGCCCGTTTCCCGAATACCTGAGTAT
>DATMWO010000182.1:0-3721 GCA_035562475.1 Methanoregula sp. | reverse complement strand
ACCTTAAACTCTCGGTGGAAGGCTTCCCCCCTCCGCTTGAAGACGTGATAATGTTCGCATGTACCGCACCTAAAATTCCCGGCCAGCAGATGATGACAGAACTGACTTTTGTGCACAATCATATTATCAAGTACGTTTTTGATAAGGGACTTTCCGGTGAGCTGTGCAATGATGCACCAAATGATCCGATTTACAGGGAATGCGGGATCAGGATTTCGTCGGAGATCAAGACACAGATGCTTGCATCAAGGCAGCTTAAAGACGTTCCCGCACGCCATGGAGAACTACCCGATAGCATCGCTTTTCCGAAGTAAGGGAATCTTCATTTTTTCCAACACGAATACATTTCTTTTAAGGGTAAAAACAAAAAAGATTGCATAATACTGATCATTTAAGGTCACCTTATCATCATATGAGCACCGAACAGGGGCATTGAATTGAACAAGGCACCAATCCCGGCTTCGGATCGGATTGGAAGCAATTACTGATGTAATCAGGTTTGATAACAGCACCGGTAAAAGACCCCGGGATTCTCAGGTCCATGTACTATATGGATATATTCGGGAAAACTCTCACAACATCCCGTTAAAGTGAGTGGTCCGAAATTTTCCAATCTGGTGAGTAATTCAGGTATATTTTAATTAACTCTCTTTTCCTTTATGCGACCTACATTTTTTAAGGTTGAATGGGGTAATGTGTGGTATAATGGGTGATCCAGAACTGCGTAGTGATGAGTCTGTTCTCCTCAGGACTCAGGGAATCTTTGTCAAGTCGATCCCGTTTGAAGGTATTCTTACCAACAAACGCATCATCCTTGTTGACAGGGCGACAAACCTCCTTCCGCAAAAAGAGATTCCGCTTGTCACGCTAAAAGATTTTCAGGCAGGCGAGAACGCGATCCGTGACCAGATAATAACATTGTCTGTGATGGCGAAGACTGGTGAAATCCGGCAGATGATCCTCACCTTCTCACGTCAAACAGGAGGTACCCGTATTAAGGAACGGGATGACTGGATGAGGTTGCTAAAAGAGAATACCTCGTCATCTTTTGAACAGGTCATTCGGAAAGTAATGCCAGGTATCGGACAGTCTTCAAAAAAAACTACTCGCGCTGCACCTCCACGGATAGAGATTATCAGTTCTCCCGTTTCGCAAAAGGTGCCAACTGCAGAGAAAACAACTGTGAAGAAAGAAGGAGAGGATATCGCGCCGGTCAAAAAAATTATTACGACAACTTCAGGTTCTTCTTTCCCCCCGTCAGCAGTAAAAGAATCTGACATCTCACCACCCGGCTATGGTACTTATTGCTCACGGTGCGGGAACCGTGTGCCGGATGGATCGAAGTTCTGCAACCGCTGTGGATCCCAGATTGTTGTTCCTGGAACTCTGGCAGAAGTGAAAACACCACAAGCTACAGTATCCCAAGCGTCTGTTGCGGTGGAATACGCTGACAGAACTAACCAACCCATCGATAAGGATATATCTCCAAGAGAACCCCTCATTATTCCTTCCCTGACCAGCGTACCCTCCAGGACCCTCGGGGCAGCTCCGCAGCAACAAGAGACCCCTGAGGAACAGATCTCCATCGTCACACCAATCGAATCAATCTCCTCATTATCGGATTCAGACTTACAAGGGACGGATGATAAACCCGAAGCAGCACAGCCGGTTATCCTGGACTCCTATCATTCCAAACAGATATCGCCTTCTGGCAAAACTCGGGTTCCCCAGAAACCATGGGATGTACTTAGCGGTAAACCCGGCAAAAAAGTTATTCTCGGTATCATCGTTGTAATAATTATTGTTGCCGTTGTTTTGGGAGCATTCTTCATCTACCCGATGATTTCAAATAGTGAAGGTGGACCCTCTGATGACAGTACCGCAACGATTACAAAAAATACCGCAATGATTACAAAAAATTCAGGAACGACCGCTAAGCCAACGAGCACCGTAAAACCCACAATAACACCTACGTACCGCCCTACTCCTGGAAATAGCGGCTCAACGGTTGGTTTATAATATTTAAAGTACTGACAAAAATCTGAAATCAGCATAATCACCATCAAAAAAATCCGAATAAATCCCTTTTTTGATATGTCTTTACTTTGAGTAATTCACTCCTTTTTTAGAATCCACAAGGGTAAAAAGTCAGATCTTCCCACGTAATACACCCTTCAAACCTTCGATCGCACTTTTGCCATGGTTCATCGTTTATCTGATCCTGTTTATCCTTTCCTGCACTATGCTCCTGTAATAATTACTTCATATCTTGATTGGATTGTTATGGTCTTACCCTTACAAGAGTGTTTCATCCTTCTTTTGATCTTTGGTGCCTGACTCAGGATCTATTACCAGAGTAAGAGGTATGAGCTCAGGCATGATGAGATGAGCTGGAACACTGGCTGTCTGGTTCGGCAGGACAGGTACCCTATAACCCCGTAACGAATCTGATGTAATCCAGGATCCTGTGATGCAAAGAGTGGGGATTTCCATTCTCTCCATCCAGACAGCGGGACCTTTCGGGCAGGTTGTTCCGGAGATTCTGATTGAAGGAATTGACCTGCGGATGATTTGCGTGAATTAATCCGGTTGCTGGTGCATCAAACTGGAATGAATAATGACGGTTCAGGAGGAGCACCTCCGATTGGTTTGCTAACCGATCAGAAAATTATCGAAGAACTGATAAAAATCCGAACACTGCCTGAACAGAAAAAAATGGTGACCTTTTAAAATATTATTTTTTCTCTGGCAGTTCCGGTGGAGCTGTACCATTCCTGCCTTTTCTCCAGCGGTAGATCGCATACCCGGCACCACCAACGATGATAAGGGGAAGCAAGGTAAAAAGGATGACAATGATGGCATCGATCATGCCGAAGAACCCGGATATTCCTTCATTAATTGTCGAAATAAAATTATAACCTGTCTCACCACCGACAGGTTCGGGTTCCTGGAGGTTTACTGTGATTGTCGAAAGATCGATCCGGCTGTCAAGATATTTCAGCCTGCCCTCAAGCCGGTTCAGTTCTGTCTGGACCCGGTCGATCTGCTGCTGGACTGTTATTACATCCTCAACTTTGACCGCCTTTTTCATGATCTCATTATATTGGGCAAGCTGGTTCTGATAGGAGTTTTTCTGGGCCTGGAGATCGACATATTCCTCTGACACGTCCTGCCCCTGAGTAGAGGCCGATTTGACGGTACCGATTGCCTTGACGCTCGTGAGGGTATTTTCAAATTCAGTTGCAGGAACCCGGATTATGACAGAACCAGAGAGACGGTCATTGTAGTTTTTCTGGATATTTGTAGAGGACAAATAGCCCCCTTTCTGCGATGCAAGATTTTTGAGCGTTTCGATTGATCCGGGAACATCTTTTACTTCGATTGACAGGTAGGCAGTTTTGATGATCTTCGTCTCGATCCCGCTTGTACCTGAACCCGATTGTGATGGTGCACTCGTTGGCACGGGATAGGACACCGCCTCCCCGCCATACACCATCTTGGATTCAGGCTGTACGCGTCCATTACTACTATCCTGTAATTTTGTTGACGGATCAAAACCTGAAGTGGGAAATCCCATACATCCGGCCACTGCAACCATTGCAATGCATACTACCACCAGTGCGATGATTTTATCATTCATGCAAAATGCATCACCGTGTGAGATATTTATATCCGTCGTAAACTACGATTTGTTTTGAAGTTATCCTGATAGTATTTTTTT
>DATMWO010000181.1:0-2084 GCA_035562475.1 Methanoregula sp. | reverse complement strand
CCTGAAACCCCAGCCTTCAGTCACGATCACGTTCACCCGTGATTTAACCATACAGCCCAGCGCAACGGTATATATTCCGGTTGGCGGCAAAGTTGTGTGGAAGAACGACGATCCCTTCAAGCCTCACGGTATTGCAGCTCTTGACAACCCGGACCCGAAGAGCTTAAAAATCTTCGGTAATCAATCCGCACAGAATATACCCTACGGAAAGACGTATGAGGTAACCTTTAATGAAGTTGGCACGTACGATTACAAGACCGTATTCCAGCCAGAAACTACCGGATGGGTAAAAGTTACCAAGTAACAAAACAATAATCGTTCAGGATAATTCAGCCTGAACAACCTTTTTTCATGCTCTTCTGAAAGTCCAGCCAGTATCCAATAATTCTGCCCTTTAAAATATATGCTCACACTGCTTATCTGTGTACCATTATCATTCGCGTGGTGTATCCATTATGGGAAAAGGTACTATAGTTCTTGCATATTCGGGAGGGCTTGACACCTCTATCTGTATCCCGCTCTTAAAGGAACGGTATGATTATGATCGTGTTGTTACTGTTGCTGTCCACGTGGGTCAGCGGGATGAAGAGATTGACGTAGCAACAAAAAAAGGGGAAAAACTCGCAGACCGACATTATACGATCGATGCCCGCAAAAAATTTGTAAATGAGCACATCTTCCCGTCAATACGGGCGAATGGATCCTATGAGGGATATCCGATGGGAACTTCCCTTGCCCGCCCCCTCATCGCTGAAGAAGTCGTGAAGGTTGCCCGCAAGGAACGCGCAACAGCAATTGGACACGGCTGCACGGGTAAAGGCAATGATCAGCTCAGGTTTGATGTTATTATTCGAGGAGCCGGTCTTGAGGTGGTTGCACCAATACGCGAACTCAACCTGACCCGGGACTGGGAAATTGAGTACGCCCGGCAACACAGGATTCCCGTACCGGTTAAAAAAGATAAACCCTGGAGCATGGATGAGAACTGCTGGAGCCGGAGTATTGAAGGAGGAAGGCTTGAAGATCCCGCATATCACCCCCCGGAAGAGATCTATCTGTGGACGGTACCTGCACAAAAAGCCCCCGATACACCGGAAAAACTCATCATTGAATTTAAAAACGGTATCCCTGTTGCACTGAACGGAAAGAAACTGCCTGGCTACGAATTAATCCAGGACCTGAACAAACGAGCCGGGAAACACGGGATCGGTCGCAATGACATGATCGAGGACCGGATTCTCGGGCTCAAGGCCCGGGAGAATTATGAGCATCCTGCGGCAACGGTGATTCTCATGGCACACCGGGACCTCGAAGCACTGGTACTTACACGGCAGGAGCTTGCCTTTAAGCGCATGGTGGATGACAAATGGTCGGAACTTGCCTATAAAGGACTTGTCTATGAACCGTTGTACACGGCTCTGAATGCATTCATCAACACCACCCAGGAACGGGTGAACGGCAGTGTTGATCTTGAACTGTATAAGGGCACGGTAAGGGTCCTTGGCAGGAGCTCACCCGATGCACTCTATTCCAATGACCTTGTTTCGTTTGATAGTTCGTCCATAGACCAGTGCCATGCGATCGGGGTGTCCCACTATTTCGGTCTCCAGGCACGCCTTGTGCATACGCTGAAAAAGCAAAAATCCTCAAAAAAGTAAAGATATCTGCCCTAGAGAAACAGGCATGAACCTGTACGTTCACACCCTCACCATGAAAATCGTCTCTCTACGAAGAACTCCCGATTCAGGGCATCTCCGAGGCACGGCGGGCAGGGGGATTTTTGAATAGGTATTGATCCGCCGCACAAGAAGCCCTGTTTTGGGGCGGCGGCATTCATCGCACCAGATGAATAGCGTGCTCACAATTTCTGCATCAAAACCGGATACAATGATTTTCAGGGGAAATGCCCGATAACAATCTGAACGCCCAACAGGGGTTTCACCCCAGCCGCTATGACTCCCCCCCTTTGCGATAGTGCTGTGTTACCTGTTCTGGGGATATCGCAATGCGCCCCGTGCCCCTTGGGGGACTGGTGACGCAAAGGGGTGCGATCATGCCAAAGGGTGTGGTTGTCACCTCATTTG
>DATMWO010000180.1:0-3056 GCA_035562475.1 Methanoregula sp. | reverse complement strand
ACCTTAAGGATTCCGGAAAGATCGCAACTGATACCGACAAAAAAATCTGCTGGATCTATAATCCGGACCTTACACAAAGATATCTCAATAGTGGTAATCTGAAGGTCCGATGAAATCTACCCTCTACTTCGCTGATGACCTGGTCAGAACCGCTTTTTTTCTGCTCCAGTACGGCAAGGCAGAAAAGAAAGAGATTTTTAATCAACTGAATACAGCGTTCGATATGATCGCGAAGGATCCCTGGTCTTAAAAGACGATCATTTCCGGGTTCTGGAGAAACGGACAGGGAAGAACAGTAAAAATCTAAAAAAAAGATAAAATTACCGGGATACCCGCGGTGCTTTCGAACGCTCACTTCTTTTCCAGTGCCTGCCGGATCATCTTTAAGGTTTCAACTTTGTGCTTCTTGTACCCGATCTTGAACTCTTTGTGCATGATCCGCTCATCGAGCTTGCGCATTACTATTGCCTTTCTTGTCGCTTCGTCGAGGGATTCCCAGGCGGCCATCTCGGCCCATTTGGCCTGACCCATATGCATTTCAATTTTTGAATCTTCCATTATCATTTCGTGTTACTCCTTTTAGTGTATGGTGTTCTCATGGTTCTTTATAAAATTCGGGTAATTCCGACGATGAAATGAAGAGGTATTGATATGTCTGACTCCTCCACGTTGACTCTTAACAAAATGTGGTGTACCAACTCATCGCATCACTCCTGAGAACTTGATTATCTCTTCAGGGATGGAGTCATATCAACATTACCCGGTGATGCAGATTTTGTTACAAAATCTGAAACGTATAACAATGAAGTGTATCAGGCCGCAGAAACACGCTGGTATCCGTGAGATAGTGAAGTCACCGTCGGAAAAAAACGGTCAGATAAACGTATGGTTGCACGGGATGTTGTCAGACCCAAAGGCACCCCTTTGATTGACTTGATGGAGGGTGCGGCAGACATTTCAGTTACCTGCATGAGATTTATCGAATCAGAAGGAAGTTCACCAGCTTTTGTACAGGACCCTGGTTGAGCGGCTGGTCTTTGACCGGATTCCCGCACCTGAAAATATTTTTCAGGATTTTTATATCCACCAGATGAGTGGGTTCTGAGAATTATTATCGGGCAGTACCGGATCGGGTGCCCGGATACCGGAGCAGTTTTATAGCATAATGGGATATTACCACAAAGGATTTCCCGATCATACGATATCCAAAAAAAATAAGGAGTGTGGCACTATCCGGATAGTCACAGGAATCCCGGTGGGGGATACGCAGAAACAACGGGATCTGATAGCCAGTCAGTGGGTGAAACTCAAAGAACCTAAAAATATGATGACCGCCATTCTCGCATCAGTTCCCTTCATGGCACTCAATACCACGATCACCTTGTTGATCGCAGGTCTGTTCGTGCCAGTCTCTCCCGAATACTATGGAATCGGCGGAACAACATCTTCGTTTCAGATAGATCTGCTTCCCCTGTTGTTCGGCGTAGTGGGAATACTGGTTGCCCACGAACTGATTCATGTACTCTGTATACCGGATTTTATCCGTTCAGATACTACCTGTATCGGAATAACGTTTGGTGGCGGATTTGTGTATACGGAAGAACCCCTGACCCGGACACGCTTTATCATCATCAGCTTCGCACCGTTTATCGCCATTTCCCTGATCCTGCCCTTTATCCTGGGAATGCTGCATCTTCTCTCTCCGTTAATACTTGGCCTCCTGGTAGTGAACTCCCTGGGATCTTCAGTGGATATGTTGATCGCGCTGCTTGTGCTTATGCAGGTCCCCTCCAGGGCACATCTCGTTGCAAACGGCAGGGACACGTATTGGAAACCTGATGGATGAGGTGGGGGTCGGGCTCGTTAAAAAAAAGCGGCCAGGAAAAAATTTCGATAAAATCCTTGCTGCCAATGAAGTAAATCTGTGGGCCTGAATGATCCCTATCATGGTATCTATTCTTTAACGATTTCTGTCCTGCAAAAACCAGAAACAGGCAGTGATTGTCGAGCGGGAAACCTTCAACCGGATGGAGTCCATTATAAAAAGGCAACGGGCTTTTAAAATTCAGGGAAGAAGCAAAAAGAGGATGAGACCCTCTTTTGTTCGCGAAGCAAAAAACACTACCGGTCATTGAAAAAGGCCTGACATGGATTTCCCGAAATTGGAATACAATCCAAAAAATACTGCATACCCGTTAATTCCCTGGTCAAATCCAGTTTACGGATTCCTGAACTTTTTGAAAAATCCTTTCAGAATAACCACCACGCCGACTATGAGGAAAACAGCCCCAAGTAACTCAGTTATAAGCATAGGTAATGCAAGATAGATGCCGGCACCAAATACCATAATTATAATGCCCTCAATAACGGTTATGACCTCTATCCTGTTCACGTCTGTCATCCTCACCTCCCTGTATTGATTCTGTCTTTTGCAGATTTTACTTCGATCCCATGATGGCCATTTGAAGAAAATCAGAGAAAGAATTTAGGGTTAAATTAACGCATCAAGTCCCCAACATATTAAGAAAGCTGCTAGTACAAGACCTTCATTCGTCAGAGGAAAGTATCTTACCAATGATAATATGATCACAATCAACCCAACAAATACTGCTACTATCCGTGCCAATTTTGGCATACTTTTTACCATAAGTATCCTCCTTTCTAGTTGTATTGAGACAGCAGTCTCCTTACGGTTCTCCCGCTTCTTATCCTCTTTCATTCATTATAAAAATTGAAAAGATATTGGTCGGATACGTTTTGGTCGCGACATGGCACTATTCGCAGGCATGTATGTTTTGTGAAGAACCATTCGTTCCGAAAAGTTGCTGGGGGGATTCAGACAATGTAATCAAAATTGATGATGCAGGTGCGTGTCAGCTTATCCAAAAAACAAGTTCTCACCATTTAATGGTAGACATATTGTTTCAAAATTTGATTTTCAGGAGATATTTTATGATAAGTGACTACTCAATACCGATTATGAAACTACTGATAATTGTGCTCTGCCTGGCCCTGATACTCGCGACTGCTGCGACTGCTGGTTGTACAACCACGAC
>DATMWO010000179.1:0-3827 GCA_035562475.1 Methanoregula sp. | reverse complement strand
AGCCAGGATCTCATCGAATTCTTCTGCACACGCGGGCTTGCGATGATTACCGAAGAGAACGGCAAAGTGTTCCCAAAAACTCTTCGGTCAGCAGACGTTCTCGCCCTGCTCATAAAGGAATGCAAAGATCGGGGTGTCAATCTTCATTGTGGCGAGCCGGCAACCAGTGTCAAACGGACTGATGAAGGTTTTGAGATAACAACGCCAAAAACCACCTATTTTTCTCCGGTCCTAGTCATTGCAACCGGCGGAGCATCTTATCCAAAGACAGGATCAACCGGGGACGGGTATCGGATTTCTGCATCCCTGGGTCAGCAGGTAACAGCAATTGCACCAGCCCTCACCCCGCTGCTTATCAGGAATTACCCGTTTGCAGCACTTGCTGGGATCTCCTTTGAGGGCATGCGGTTCTCAATCTGGCGGGCCGGGAAAAAAATAGCAGATTACACGGGAGATGTACTGTTCACCCACCTTGGTTTATCAGGGCCGGGCATCCTTGATGCTTCGCGGGACATTCAGCCGGATGACGTCATTCAACTCTCATTTGTGGGAAACCTGAAGCGTGAGGAGTTTGCTGCTGATCTCACAAAGCGTGTGGAGGAAGACCGGAGCTGGCAGATCAGCACGATACTTGCTGCATACCCGATCCCGGAACGCCTTAACCGGAAACTGCTGAAGGTATCGGGAATTCCTGACGATCTCAAGTGCAGTCATTTCTCTGCCGAACAGCGTTCTCGCCTGATCACCAACTGCACACAATTCCCGTTGACTGTTGAGGCTCCTGGTAGTTTTTCAGTTGCGATGGTGACCCGGGGCGGGGTTGCGCTGGATGGTGTGAATCTGAAAACCATGGAATCAAAAAGTACACCCAATCTCTATTTTGCCGGCGAAGTGCTGGATATTGATGGTGATACCGGAGGGTACAACCTGCAGGCTGCGTTCTCAACGGGTTTTTTAGCGGCAAAAAGTATCCGTAAGAAGCGAGAGAGAGGGTGATTTCCGGGGTTCTCGTTTTTTATCGTACAGATGTACGGTATATCTGGAAATCAATCAGTGACAATATTCTGGGTATATTTCGTACAGTGTCACGGTCTTTTTCCTTTTCTGATTCCGACAATTGCTCATAAGGAACTATTGAAGGATGAATTCGTTTCTCATCATTGCGTTCTGAACCGTAACTCCATCCGTTGGTAATTTTTTCCTGCATCCAGCGTTCATGTTCCATTTCTGCAAGGGTTTCTACTTCTTCAGAGGTGAATATGAAAGTCTGTGGTGCCTCCCAGTCACTGATCGGACCAATATCGTAACCTATACTATTCAGTTTGTTTCTGATCAACCGGGCCTGGTTCCGGTTTGAGTCCTGGTACTTTTTCCCATAAATTCCATCATTTTTTACCGTAAGAGAACCCAGTCTGTCCCATGAAACCAGAAGCCTGTTTGTCGCAAGCGTCTGGCCTTTTTCAAATTCCGTTTTACAGTAGTTTTCATGGATGGCTTTGGCAATATATTCCAGCTCCCCTGCCTGGATCAGGCTGCTATCAGCAGTCAGGGAATACATATCAACCGGAATGATTTCTTTTATACCCTCAAGTGTATACCATTTATCAGAAATAAGTTGAGCAACATGCGGATTATGTTCAATTCTAACGATAATTTTTATCCTCCGCCTCTCTGCATACTGATGAAGGGTTAAGGCAGTGGCAAGTCCAAGGGTATCATCCTGGAAACAAATATAGGCAGTAAATCCCTCTTTCAAACCAGGGTTTTCAAGAAATATTACGTTCTGGAAAGCTGCTGACCGGACATCAAGGGAAACAGGTATAAGATTGCATGCTTTCTGCATCCTGGGATATTTTCGATCAAGGTTCTCAAGTATCTTTTCCGCATTCGCATCGACAAGATATATGTTTGGCCGGTTTTCCGGAGATATTTTTTTTTCAAACCACCCTCGTGCAATACGAGTTATGATATTTTCCCCCAGCTTACCGGCACCAATGACTATTACCGGAAAAGGGATTGTTCGATTTTCATCCTGACAGAGAGGTGGATATTGCTCAATCAGGATTTTTGACCCTGCTTCGTACTGATTATAATACTCGATACTGAATCCGGAACTCTTGTATATCACAAATTCCTGATTGCGGATCAAAAGGTATAGCCGGGGATCGAGTATCTGGATAATTGCCGTTGTCTTCCGCGTCGTCCTGAGTGGTACAAGATGCATTATCTGTAATGCAACTTCCGCATTGGTTTCATCCGAATCTGTCAGGGAAAGAATATATCGCGCCCGGGTGGCTCCGGCACTCTTCAGCAGGTGAGGATCTGTAGGCTCACCAACAATGACAATAACACCCATCAGCTTACAGGATTCAATGAACGTATTATGACCGTCCTTTTCAATCACCACGATTTGTTGTTTTCTTCGCACAAGATCCCTGATAATTGAAAACGAGCGGTAATTTAATCCAGTCACAATAGTGTGATCCCGGCGGAATTTTAGGGGGAACAGATAGAATTTTTCTTGAATGTAAAGAAAGATAATTCCGGCAGAGCTTGAACCCACAAACGCTCCTGCGGCAATCCTGAGGAATTCTGCATTTTCTGCTGTAATATTTTCCCTGATAAAGGGAATAGCAAGAAAAACTCCAACATTCCTGCTCAGAAGGGTGAAAAAAGCATTAATTACCGTTAAAATATCTGGAGAGCTCATGTGTGTGGATTTTTGCCATTATCTATTTTCGTCATGGGATGATGTATCAGATAAAATCCTTTCAATTGTCAACGCAAGTTGATCAAAATGCTGTTCCATGGGTGGTGTTATCGCATCAAGCCAGTGTGGAACGCTGATCAGGTATTCCATGGATTTTGAGGGGGTAATGTTTTCAATCCGGAATGGGACAATGATAATTCCCTTGTTTACAGCACTGGTAATTTCCCGGAGTACATGTGGTGAGGCATTTGAATGGGATGAAAATACCAGCACCATAACCCGGCTTCCTTCAATACCTTTGATAATCGCAGCGGGAAAATCCATACCCGGGGGAACATCCCGCGGTGCCATCCAGCACCGTATATTCCGGGACTCAAGTTTTGCGCATACTCCATCTGCAACCGGTTTATCGACATGAGCATAGCTGATAAACACATCATGATGTGAAGAAGCGGAACGATACGGCTGCGTAGCGGGAATAGAAGGTGGAGCGGTCTCGACCTTTTTATTCCGGGCGGATACGAAATATACAACCCCCCCGATTCCTGCAAGCACCAGACCCCCGATAAGTATCATTGTCATCGGAAATGAAGTATCCGTAGTTCCCATCGGAGAGTTGGGTAGTGGATTGGTAGGGGAAACGGACTGAGAAGGAGATGCGATACCAGAAAGAGAAGGTGTTGTGGAAATGGTAGATGCATTCCCGGAATTTTTATAGAGTATCCGTATCATCCAGTCGATCTCATTGGGCATCCAGGTAGCATTTGATATTGAAGAACGCATTATGGCATCAGTAATTTTGTTGGGATTGTTCAGTGAGGAATGTGATGCTCCAGTAACAGAATTTGAATTAAAGCCAATATATATACCATGTTTATTATCGCTGACGGGATATGAATCGGTAAATACATTGACATAAAAATTATCATGCACGGTATAGCCGGTAAGGGGAATATCAGCCCATGTCGCAACGCCTCCGCATTTATTGTCAGGTCCAAGCCTGTTCAACGTAATTTTTGAATAGGGTATACGATCCTGATACAGGGTCTGCAGCCGATCATCCCAGATTGAAACGGTGATAGTGGCATCCTGATTATCGGCCCCGTACTTACACCCA
>DATMWO010000178.1:0-2031 GCA_035562475.1 Methanoregula sp. | reverse complement strand
CCGGAAAAATAAGAAAAAATATTGGGTGAATATTTTTTGGTGATTATCAATAATCCGCCCCCAACTCAGGTGACAACCACACCCTTTGGCATGATCGCCCCCCTTACGTCACCAGTCCCCCGAGGGGGATGGGGCGCATTGCGATATCCCCAGAACAGGTAACACAGCACTATCGCAAAGGGGGGGAGCCCGAGCGGTGGGAGCGGAGCCCCCAAGAGCGAATTTCTCGTGTGATTAATCTTTTGACTTCAATTCACTGAGTTTTTACATTTCTCGTTTTCTATGTAGGGGCTGATATTTTACAATCACCTAATATTTTTATGCTCAGGGGCGGTCTCCTTGAAAATTTTTATCACATGAATCCAAAAAACCGGAGTACGCAATAAACAAGAAGTGAGATGCCAGCGACTTTGATTGTCTGGGTATTCATATCCTCAACAAATTTTTTCTTGTAGCTCTCATCATTCATTGCCCTGAACACCGGTTTGACAAGGATTAACCCGAAGGGGAATAACGGGAGCAGCCAGTAATAACCCATTTCTACTGAGACGAGGAAGGCGCAGAGTATCAACGCAAGAACCATGAGTGCAATGGTCCACTTGAATGCTGCCCGCTCTCCTATGATCATGACGGAATTTCTCCGTTTATTCCGATCCTTTTCAATATCCCGGATTTCATTGAGGAGTTCACTGATAATACCAAATATTGCCAGGAGAGAAAAAAAGATGATGCCCATTCGATCGAACGGGTGATACAGGAGGTATCCGAGCATTCCGCAAAGCATCGGCAGGACTGCATGGTAGACAAGGTCAAGTCCTGCAATGTTTTTCGTCTCAATGAGGAATGAGTACGTAACAAACATAAAAAGGATCAGCACCTCTATCCAGAGCAGCTTTGCCGGAAGGAGCACCATACTCCCCAGGGTAATAAGGAGAAGGACAGCGCTCACGAGAACAGCAAACCTCAAGGACATAGAACCATCTGCCAGTGGATTTCTGGGAAACGGTGTTTGTGCGTCCAGCTCACGATCTGAAATATCATTTACCACAAATCCGAACGCTGAGGAAGCTATGATAAAAATCACCAGGTAGACAAGAGAGATATCTACTGTGGAGGATCCGAGGAAAGCCCCGAACAATCCGACAATGATGGACAATAACCCATATTCCCCGAACCGTAGAAGTCTGACCAGCGGATTGATACGAACTCTCCTGAATGAATATTAACAATCATTTGATTAAATACCTCATAAAATAATGGTGACACAACGGTGTTGCTGTCACTTCCTGTCATTACAAATCCGAATCATTCAATACTCAAGCAGGAAAACAGCTATGCAGAATTAATGGGATGATGGATGGCTCACGTACTGCTCTCTCCGCTCAGCTGGGGTCTTGGTCATGCTACGAGAGATATCCCGATTATCAGGAGCCTTCTGGACCATCATCACGATGTTACCATTGCTGCGTGCGGCAATGCACTCACGGTACTCCAGCATGAATTCCCTGAATGCAGCTTCATCGAGTTTAACGATTACCCTTCGCCTTACAGCACAAGTCGTTTCTTTATCCCGAAGTTTATTGCATCCCTGCCAAAGATGTCGAGAGCCCTGGCAGAAGAACGCCGTAACCTGCAACGCATTCTTGAAAGAGACCATTATGATCTTATCATCAGCGATAACCGGGTCGGGGTGTATTCGTTAAAAATTCCCACGATCTTTATCACTCACCAGCTCCACTATCATTTCCCTCTCCTGTTCTGGCCTATAGAACTTTCCGCAATCCTTGCAAATCACTTCCTGTTTGAAAATTTTTCCCGGGTCATTGTTCCCGATAATCCCCCGGGGGCGACATCCATTGCGGGAAAACTATCCCGTCCAGTTCACGGGCTGACCGATTCAAAGGTATTTTTTTCAGGAATTCTCTCAAGCACCCCAAAAATGGATGTTGAACAGGATCTTGACTACCTCGTCCTGATATCCGGCCCCGAACCTCAGAGAACACGTCTTGAGGAGATCCTGATACCCATGCT
>DATMWO010000177.1:0-3235 GCA_035562475.1 Methanoregula sp. | reverse complement strand
GTTAGAGGATATGCATAAAAAAGATGATAAAAATATTTTTTTTATTCCGGCTGTATTGCCGGATAAAACAGTTAACGGGCTTTCATCTCTTTGATAGCAGCGCCACGCTCTTTAAAAAGAATACGGTGCCCACAATAGGGGCAACGAACGTTAACGTCGATCTCAACTTTCTGCTTGCACCGTGCACATTTGTACGTACTTGCCATACTCTAATCCAAAATTATCCTTTGATCTGTTCGAGAGTCCGGTCGATTGCGCGCTGGGCAATCTTCATGGCAGGAGTTTGTGGTTGGTATGCCCCACCGGCAAACTTGTAATTGCACTTGCGGCACTCCCAGATACCTGTGCCCCTGCGCTGAACCGACTCCATGTCACACTTCGGGCAGCGGTGGAGGGATCCGGAAATTGCTTCAATATCTGCTACTCTCTTGCGTACAAATCTTCCATACCGGCAACCAAAACGTCCGGCACTTCCTGTTACTTTTCCTTTTGCTTTATGAGTCGAGCTTGCCATTATTCATACCCACCGATCTGTCTTCTTTTATTTGTCCTCACAATTAATATACTTGATTGAGGATTTTTACCTGACCTTCTCCTTTTGAAAGTTTGTTAATAAGATCGTAGAATTCTCCCTGGATCCCCGCAGGGATGCGAACCACACAGACCCACGAGCCATCTTTCTGCCATTCATCCTTCTCCATCGTGGAGCCAGCTACGATATCCCCATAGGCTTTTGGTGCAAAATCCGCCGGGATTCTAATCGCGAGACGGAGCTCTTCGAAGCGGATAGGAAGAAGCGGTCGCAACGCTTTGACCGTTTCTTTGACCTGTTCATCAAGATGTTTGAACGGATCGATGTTAACTCTCGCTTCTTCCATTGCCATCTCTATCCGGTGCGGTGGGTGAGGGTGACCGGTCTGGGGGTTAACGGCGTTCCTTGCGATAAAGGTGATCACCTGCCTGCGCTTCTCCTCGATCATGTGTTTGCGCTGTTCGGAAGTGAGATGGATCTCTCCCTTCACAATAATCCGTCGGGCAATCGTATCAAAATCAGTGGTATGAAATACCTTTTCAAGCGATTCATCCGATGCCCGGGTTCCCCGAGAAGCATTGCCAAAGACGTTTAATGCAGCAACTACGTCTTCGATATCGATCTTCTGACCCTGCCTCACAAATGCTGCCTGATTCGGATCAACGAGAATTTCAAAGCGTTCTCCAAAACTCTCAAGGCGTGCTACCACTGCCTTATCGAGCGGTATCATGGATGTTCACTGTTTGAATTGACCGACAAATGTAGCGACTTCTTCTTTGCTCATCTTACGAAATACCGGGTTATCGCGTCCGATCACACCGATTTCGACGGTGTCTACATCGAATTTGCCCTCAGTGGCGGAATGAAGTGCCTTGAGGCCGAGAAGGATTACATCCTTAATTTCTGATTCAGGGTTGTATTCCTCCTCGAAAACCTTCATTGCTGCGGGGCGTCCGATGCCAATACCCGTTGCTTTGTATTCCAGAAGGGTTCCGGATGGATCGGTTTCAAAAAGACGACACTCGCCGTCACTCACACCTGCAATGAGCAAGGCTGTCCCGTACGGGCGTATGCCGCCGTACTGGGTGAGTGTCTGCATGTGGTCACAAAGCTTTTTTGCGAGAGCTTCGACTTCTATGGGTTCATCGTAGGAAACACGGTTTATCTGGCATTCTATCCGGGCCCGGTCTACCAGCGACCGCGCATCTCCGACAAGTCCGGATGACGCGACTCCGATATGTTCATCAATTTTGAAAATTTTTTCAATAGATGATGCTTCAAGGAGCTTTGAGCTCACGCGTTTATCGACTATCAGGACGACACCGTCTTTTGCCTTGATACCGACTGCAGTTGTACCGCGCTTTACAGCCTCACGGGCGTATTCCACCTGGTATAGCCTGCCATCGGGAGAAAAGACCGTAATCGCCCTGTCGTATCCCATCTGATATTGTGGTTGCATTATAATTCCTCCAGATCTTCTCTTGTCAAGAACAATCGGTTTGTATTTTTAAATCCCTTTTCAATTACATCAATCTTCTGACCATTACACTGATCAATTTGAAACAATTTTTTATCAAACATGCATTCGCGCGATGATATTTCTTCTGGATCGGGTTTTTTTTCTTTTCGTATTTTTTCACGCAGGGTGTCGATTGTTCCCGAAGCAGCAACCATTCGCAGTGCAATACGGTTATCGCAGCAGGTAGTAATCGAGGAGAGGGCGACTGAGAGATCCTGCTCTGTTCCCCGCTGGCACCGGATGATCATATACTGACCATCCGAAGCGACAACGGCGGACATAATGACAGCAGCCATCACATCGCCCCAGAGTGAAGTTGTTGCATCAGCTACCGCGTAATACAGATCCTTTTGGTCGATGATTGTACCCGCGGGTTCTATTTGGACTAAAAGGTACCGGCGCTTCTCTCGCAATGTGGGGGGGCGGACACTCATAAAATCACCTTAACTGCTGGATCGGGAGGAGTGGTGATGATATCTACACCAAAAAAAGCCCTTTCAACATCGGGAATATCCATACCGATAAGAGAACACAGACCTGCAATCTCGCGGACAGCACGCATATCAAGAATAGAGCGGGCATGTGATGAGATGGTCAGAGGAAACTCATACCGTCGCTCAAGTACCAGGATATCACGGTACCGGTGCATGACGCGCTGACGGGTAAAACCCCGGCCTGAAACGAGGGGAGACAGATCAAGATCGATAGCAACACGGTTATCAGCTGCCATTTTGGCGGCCACATGATCGAACGCATTTTTATCTGCTGAATGAAGGCCTCTGAGAATATGAACCCCCTTATGATTGAGCACTGACCGGTTGAACCCGTTATCCCTGGCCTGAACTGATACAACTGCTGCATTATTTCTCTCACGTTTTATTCGGCTAGTAAGATCTTTTACCGAAATGTCCCGGATAAGGATTCCTGAGAATATTTCAACTCCATTCATTTCGCCAGAGGGCGTGTCAGCGGCAACAAGACGGTCAAAGCCCAGAGCTTTCGCTTCCAGCGCCATCCTGCGCACCGATGAGTCACCACAGGGGTACGGATAGACACAGGCATCGGTGATCTTCATGAGAGTAAACTTTGAGTAAAAAGAGGATAAGGTTATTTCCCTTGGTTTGCATGGGAACGGATGCTCGGGCGTGTCTTTTCAGTACCCTTGCCCCGGGTACTCATACCCC